>JAFVTJ010000029.1 GCA_017503305.1 Clostridia bacterium | reverse complement strand
GTGTTCCTCACGGTGAATATGGTACAATTGTTGACGTTAAGGTATTTACAAGAGAAAATTCTTCCGAGCTTAGCCCCGGCGTTAACGTTGTTGTACGTTGCTATATTGCACAAAAGCGTAAGATTTCTGTAGGCGATAAGATGGCCGGTCGTCACGGTAATAAGGGTGTTGTATCCCGCATTTTACCCAGTGAAGATATGCCCTTCTTACCCGATGGTACACCTCTTGATATCGTACTTAACCCCTTGGGCGTACCTTCACGTATGAATATCGGTCAGGTGCTTGAAGTTCACTTAGGCTATGCCGCAAAGGCACTTGGCTGGCACATCTGCACACCTGTATTCGATGGTGCACACGAAGAAGACATTCGTGAATGCTTCCGTTTAGCAGATGAAGAAACAAAGGGTAATGATTATGCTTATAAGAATTCTGCCGCTTTGGACTTCTCACGTATTCCGCTTACTGAAGATGCTAAAACTCAGCTTTATGACGGACGTACAGGCGAACCCTTTGATAACCCTGTAACCGTTGGTTATATGTATTACCTTAAGCTCCACCACTTGGTAGACGATAAGATTCACGCTCGTTCTACCGGTCCGTACTCATTGGTTACACAACAACCCTTGGGTGGTAAGGCACAGTTCGGTGGTCAGCGTTTCGGTGAAATGGAAGTTTGGGCACTTGAAGCTTACGGTGCGGCTTACACCTTGCAGGAAATCTTAACCGTTAAGTCCGACGACGTTGTTGGCCGTGTTAAGACTTACGAATCTATCGTTAAGGGTCAAAACATTCCGGCACCTGGTGTACCTGAATCATTCAAGGTTCTTATTAAGGAATTGCAGTCCTTAGGTCTTGATGTTAAGGTGCTTGATAAGTACAAGGAAGAAATTGACCTTAAACAATCGTTTGATGACGATGATATAACCATTGGCACACCCGCTTTACCTGAAAATGGCGAATTCCAAGAAGAAACCGTTGTAGACGGTCTTGACGGATACACCTTGCAGGACGAAAACGGCGATGCTATTGAAGAAACAAACAACTCAGATGAGTTTGAAGACCAATAATTAGGAGGGGCATATTATAATGGCAGAAATTGAATTTGAATCCATAAAAATAGGACTTGCATCCCCCGAACAAATTAGAAGTTGGTCACATGGGGAAGTAACAAAGCCCGAAACTATTAACTATCGTACCTTAAAGCCTGAACAAGGCGGTCTTTTCTGTGAACGCATTTTTGGACCCCAAAAGGACTGGGAATGCCATTGCGGTAAGTACAAGCGTATTCGCTATAAGGGTAAGGTTTGTGAACGCTGCGGTGTTGAAGTTACTCGTGCCAAGGTACGTCGTGAGCGTATGGGCACAATTGAGCTCGCTGCTCCCGTATCACACATTTGGTATTTTAAGACTATCCCTTCAAAAATGGGCTTAGTACTTGATATTACTCCCAAAGCGCTTGAACAGGTACTTTATTTCTCGCAATATATTGTAACCGATCCCGGTACTACACCGCTTGAAAAGAAGCAGCTTTTAAATGAAAAGCAGTATATGGATATGCGCGAAAAATATGAGGACGATTTCAAGGCTTCAATGGGTGCCGAAGCAATTAAAGAATTGCTTTCAGAAATTGATCTTGATAAGGTTTGCGCAGAGCTTAGAACTGAGCTTGAAGATTGCACAGGTCAAAAGCGTATTCGCATTTTGAAAAGACTTGAAGTTTTAGAAGCATTCCGTCAGTCGGGCAACCGTCCTGAATGGATGATTCTTGACGTAATTCCGGTAATTCCGCCCGATTTGCGCCCCATGGTGCAACTCGACGGTGGCCGTTTTGCAACAAGCGACCTTAACGACCTTTACAGACGTGTTATTAACCGTAACAACCGTTTGAAGAGACTTTTAGAGCTTCACGCACCTGATATTATCGTTCGTAACGAAAAGAGAATGCTTCAAGAAGCAGTTGACGCTCTTATCGATAACGGTCGTCGCGGCAAGCCTGTTACAGGTCCTAACAACCGTGCGCTCAAATCCCTTTCAGATATGCTTAAGGGTAAGCAGGGTCGTTTCCGTCAGAACTTACTTGGTAAGCGTGTTGACTACTCCGGCCGTTCGGTTATCGTAGTAGGTCCCGAACTTAAGATGTATCAATGCGGTCTTCCGAAGGAAATGGCGCTTGAGCTTTTCAAGCCCTTCGTAATGAAGCGCCTTGTTGAAACCAAGATTGTTACCAACATTAAAACTGCTCGTAAAATGGTAGACCGTGCTTCAGCAGAAGTATGGGATGCTTTAGAGCTTGTAATTAAAGAACATCCCGTTCTTTTAAACCGTGCTCCTACACTTCACCGTTTGGGTATTCAAGCATTTGAACCCGTGCTTGTTGAAGGTAAGGCACTTAAGCTCCATCCTCTTGTATGTACCGCATACAACGCCGACTTCGACGGCGACCAAATGGCTGTTCACGTACCCCTTTCGGCAGAGGCGCAGGCTGAAGCTCGCTTCCTTATGCTTGCGGCTAACAACCTTCTTAAGCCCTCTGACGGTAAGCCTGTAACCGTTCCTACACAGGACATGGTTCTCGGTTCATACTATTTAACACTCGTTAAGTCTGAAGAACAGGGTACCAATAAGGTATTTAGAGATAAAGATGAAGCTATTATGGCTTATAACGATGGCGTTGTAGGTCTTCACGCACCAATCCGCGTTAGAATGTCTAACGACAAGGGCGAAGGCCGCCTTGTTTGGTGTACTGTAGGTTTCATTATCTTTAATGAATCTATTCCCCAAAACTTAGGCTTTGTTGATAGAACAAAACCCGAAAATGCCTTCGATTTAGAGTGGTGCTTTAAGCTTCGCGACCCCGAAAAGAAGTTTATTGAATCTAACGATGACATTATTCAAAATAAGGTTGGCAAGAAGCAGCTTGGTAAGATTATTGATAAATGTATCGAAATTTACGGCACAAGCGAATCTGCTATTGTTCTTGACAAAATTAAGCAAACCGGCTTTAAGTACTCTACCAAGGGTGCTATCACCGTTGCGGTTATCGATGCTGTAATTCCGCCCGCCAAGAAGGAAATTTTGGCTGCTGCTGAAGAACAAATCGATAAGGTTACTAAAAACTATCGCCGCGGTCTTATTAACGATGATGAAAGAAGCCGCCATATAATTGAAATTTGGAATAAGGCAACCGAAGACGTTGCTGATGCACTTAAGGGCAACCTTGATGAGTTTAACCCCATTTTCATGATGGCTGACTCCGGTGCGCGTGGTTCTATGAGCCAGATTCGTCAGCTCGCAGGTATGCGTGGTCTTATTGCCAATACTGCAGGTAAGGTTATCGAAGTTCCCATTCGTGCTAACTACCGTGAAGGTCTTAACGTACTTGAATACTTTATTTCTTCACGTGGTGCGCGTAAGGGTCTTGCCGATACCGCGCTTCGTACAGCTGACTCGGGTTATCTTACCCGTCGTCTTGTTGACGTAGCACAAGACGTTATCATCCGTGAGGACGATTGCGGTACAGAAGAAGGTATGCTTATTACTGATATTAAGGATGGCAACCACATTCTTGAACCGTTGGAAGAACGTCTTGAAGGTCGTTATCTTATGGAACCCGCTGTTCATCCTGAAACTGGCGAGGTTATCTGGGATACCGATGAATTGATTACTTCTAATGCTGCAAAAGCAATCGTTAATGCAGGCATAACCGCTATTAGGATTCGCTCCGTGCTTACTTGCCATAGTCATCACGGCGTATGTAAGAAGTGCTACGGTAAGAACCTTGCTACTGCAAAACCTGTTACCACAGGTGAAGCAGTTGGTATTGTTGCTGCTCAGTCTATCGGTGAACCCGGTACTCAGCTTACCATGCGTACCTTCCATACCGGTGGTATCGCATCTACCGAAGATATTACACAGGGTCTTCCCCGTGTTGAAGAACTTTTCGAAGCAAGACGTCCCAAGCGTTGCGGTCTTATCGCTAAGATTGACGGTCGTGTTCGCATTGCCGAAGAAAAGAAGAGCAACGTTATCATTATCACTAATGACGAGCTCGCTACCGAAGAAAAGGTTACCCTTCCTTATGGTGTACGTTGCCTCGTTAATGACGGCGACTACGTAAAGGCTGGCGATATGTTAATCCCAGGCTCTAAGTATCCGCAGGATATTTTGGAAGCTCAAGGCCCTGAAGCTGTTCAGGAATATATCATTGCCGAAATTCAAAACGCTTACCGTACACAAGGTGTTGATATCAACGATAAGCACATTGAAGTTATCATCCGTCAAATGATGAGAAAGCTTCGCATTGTTGATTCCGGATCTACCGATCTTTTACAGAACGTAAGCTACGAATATAAGGAAATCAAGGATGCAAACGCTGCCGTTCAAGCTCGTATTGACGCCGGCGAAGAAGGTCTTACAAAGGCTACCTACAAGGCAACCCTTTTGGGTATTACCAAGGCTTCCTTGGCAACCGAATCCTTCTTGTCTGCTGCTTCCTTCCAAGAAACCACACGTGTTCTTACCGAAGCCGCTATCAGAGGTAAGGAAGACCCGTTATTTGGTCTTAAGGAAAACGTTATTATCGGTAAGTTAGTACCTGCAGGCACAGGTATGAAATCGGAAGAAATTAACCCTACCGCATTTGTGGAAGAGGTTATAGAACCCGAAATTATCGAAGCTGACGAAGAAATCGTAATAGCTGAATAAACTTTAAAAACTCTCGCTTCGGCGAGAGTTTTTTTATTGCGCGGTGTAATTTAAAATTCGTTTACAAATTATAGTAAAATATGTTATAATAATTTTATAAGATAATATGCGGAAGGGGCGTATTTTATGAAAATAGCTTTTTACGGTGCAGCACACGAGGTTACAGGCTCTTGCACGGTGCTTTATGCCAACGGTAAAACAATTATGATTGATTGTGGTATGGAGCAAGGACCCGATATTTATGAAAACGTGCAACTGCCAATATTGCCTTCACAAATTGATTATCTTTTATTGACACACGCACATATTGACCATTCGGGTAAAATTCCCGCTTTAACTGCCGCAGGCTTTAGGGGCGAGGTTTATACTACTCTTGCTACTAAAAAGCTTTGTGAAATTATACTTTTGGATTCGGCACATATACAGGAATTTGAAGCAAAATGGCGCAATCGTAAGGCAAAGCGTTCAGGTGCGGGGGAATACAAGCCACTTTACACCTGTGAGGACGTTAAGAAAGCCTTAAAGCAGTTTGTTCCTTGTGATTATGACAAAAAGTATGAGCTTTGCAAGGGCGTTAAAATCTCCTTTACCGATGCGGGCCACCTTTTAGGCTCGGCAAGTATTAGTATAGAGGTAACCGAAGCCGGCAACACCGAAACTATTGTCTTCTCGGGCGACCTTGGTAACTGCGACCGACCTTTAATTCGCGATATGGGACAGCCCGACAAGGCCGATTATATTGTTATTGAATCCACTTATGGCAATCGTATTCATGGTGATCGACCCGACTACGTGGCCCAATTAACCCGTATTATTGGGGAGACCTTTCAAAAGGGCGGCAACGTGGTAATTCCTTGCTTTGCCATTGGCAGAACACAAGAGCTGCTTTATTTAATAAGAACTATTAAAGAGCAAAATTTAATACCCGCTTACCCCGATTTTCCGGTTTATGTTGATAGTCCCTTAGCGGCCGAAGCAACCGAAATTTACAGTAGCGATTTGTACGATTATTTTGATAGTGAAACCCTTGAGCTTTTGGGCAAGGGTGTAAATCCTATAAAATTTTCCAACTTACGCCTTTCGGTAACGAGCGAAGATTCTATGGCAATCAACCTTGATAAAACACCAAAGGTTATTCTGTCTGCCAGCGGTATGTGTGAAGCGGGCAGAATCCGCCACCATTTAAAGCACAACTTGTGGCGAAGTGACAGCACGGTGTTGTTTGTGGGCTATCAGTCACAGGGTACACTCGGTAGAATGATTATTGAGGGCGCACCCACAGTTAAGCTTTTTGGCGAAGAAATTAAGGTAAGCGCCAACATCGAACAGCTTGCGGGTATAAGCGGTCACGCCGACAAGGAAATGCTGGTTTCTTGGATTAACGGCTTTACAAAGAAGCCTAAAACAGTTTTTGTGAACCACGGTGACGACACCGTTTGCGACGAATTTGCGCAAACCGTGACCGAAAAAACGGGCATAAATGCAGTTGCACCCTATAATGCCGCCGAGTATGATTTAATATCGGGCGTTTGCTTAAAGGTGGGCAACAAACAAAAAATTGTTAAACAGGGTGCGGTTAAATTCCGCGAATCTACGGCATTTGCGCGACTTTTCAACGCGGCAAAGCGCTTGCTTGCGGTTGTGGAAAAATATCGCGAGGCAGCAAACAAGGATATTGCAAAATTTGCCGACCAAATAACCGAGCTTTCGGATAAATGGGATAAATAAAGGAAAAAGAGTTATGAAAATTTGTATTTTTGGTGCCTCAAGCAACGAAATTGATGAAAAATATATATTAGCCGTGGAAAAACTGGGGGAAGAGTTGGCTCAAAAGGGTCATACCCTTGTTTTTGGCGCGGGCTGTAATGGGCTTATGGGTGCCGCCGCTCGTGGCTTTAAGCGTATGGGTGGTAAAATTATCGGTATTATACCTGAGTTTTTTAGGGAAGAAATGGTGGAAGTAATCTACACCGAATGTGATGAGCTTATCTATACCGAAACCATGGCGCAAAGAAAAGCCAAAATGGAGGATATGGCCGATGCCTTTTTAGTGGCACCGGGTGGAATGGGCACATTTGAAGAATTTTTCGAAGCCTTAACCCTAAAGCAGCTTGGACGGCATAATAAGCCTATGGCAATTTTTAATATTGACGGCTATTACGACAAGCTTGAAGCTTTTATGCAATATTCTATAAGTGAAGGCTTTATGACAAGCAAGTGCAAAAAGCTTTACATTTGCGAAAAGGATGCAAAAAAAATTGCGCAATACCTTGAAGAAGACAAGGCAATTGCGCACGAATTAAAGGATTTAAAAAGAGGATAAAGAAAACTCCTGCTCAAAGCAGGAGTTTTGCTTTTTATATTATACCGTATACTTCAACAATACCGCTTTTGTGGTAAAGCGAAGGGGTTACTAAAAGGGAATAGCCCTGACCTGCATCACAGTTCCATTCAATAGAACGTCTTTGCGGCACGGCACAGGCTGAAAGCAACATCATAATAGCACCGCCGTGCATTATAACGCCCGCGCTTTCGATATCGTTATTAAGCATATCCACAACAATTTCGCGAAGGCCTACGCAAAGTCTTTTAATAAATTCGGCATTGTCTTCGCCACCTTTGGGGGCTGCAAGCTTGCCCGAAGCCCAATCCTTAAAATCGGGGTTTAGTTCAAGCTCGTTTGCGGTTTTGCCTTCGAATTCGCCAAAATCGTATTCCTTTAAGTTCTCCACAAGGAACATCGGCACGTCGGGGTAGAGCACTGCGCCTGACTGCTTTGCGCGAAGAAGGGGACTTGAGTAAAGACGGCTAATCTCGGGATAATCGATATCATCCTTCATAAGACGAAGCTCGTTAAGGCCTTCTGGTGAAAGGGGAAGGTCGGTTTTGCAGCCAATGTATTGTCCTTTATAATTAGCGTCGGTTGCGCCGTGGCGGATAAGATGGATTTTAAGAGTTCTCAT
>JAFVTJ010000028.1 GCA_017503305.1 Clostridia bacterium | reverse complement strand
GGTACAAATTGCTACCTTGCCGCCAACGTATTCCTTAGCCTTTTTCACAAAGGAAGCCGGAATACAGCAAGAAGCACAGGAATATTTAATGCCATCATCCAAAATTGCCTTAATCTCTTCCCAGGTGGCTGCCTGAGAAAGCAAGGTGTGGTCTACGTAGGAAAGTATTTTTTTAATATCCATATTAAGTCAACTCCTTAAATCTTTTTCTTCTGCAATGCGGGTCTGCCAACAGACCCAGCACATACTTTCGTATTTATCATTACCGCCAATTTCAATTTGGGCGCCTTCGGTAACAATTTTTCCCTCTGCGTTTATTCTGGCGTTTACAATAGCCTTTTTACCGCACTTGCAAACCGATTTAACCTCTGTTATACTGTCGGCAATTTCGAAAAGGCGAGTAGAGCCTTCAAACAGCTTAGTCTGAAAATCAGACCTTAAACCAAAGCACAAAACGGGGGTATTGCAAAATTCGGCAATATATTTCATTTGGTCAACCTGTGCCGCGGTTAAAAATTGGCATTCGTCACAAATAATAACGTCCACCGCCTTTTCGGAGGATGTTTTTTCAAACATTTCCAAAAGGTTGGCATCGTGCGGAATTACGTCAGCCACGGCCGACAGGCCAATGCGTGACTTTACAACCGTAACGCGATTGCCATTTTCATCTAAGTAATCGTCCCTATTATCAATATCGGGCTTTATAAGCCAAACGCGGTTGCCCTTTTCTTCATAATTAAAGCGGGTCATAAGTGCGTTTGCCGTTTTTGAAGAGGCCATAGCGCCAAATTTAAAATATAATTTAGACATAATTATCACCTCGAAAAGATTATTCATTTTATTATACCACATATTCTTGCAAAGTGCAAGAAAAGACACCTAAAAGGTGTCTTTCTTTTTAGCAAAATTACCACTAAGGTATTTTAAATATTCACTTTTATTTTTTCCTCTTCGGCCGCTTTTTCCACTGTACCTTTTTCGCCCTTTTTCTTTTTGAAATAAAGCGCTACAGAATAGAACACGACAATGTACAAAACAAAGAGCGCCACAACGCCAAGCGGGTAAAAAACGGGACTTCCGCCAACCAAATTGTAGAGAATATCATAAGGTGTGCCGTCGCCTGCCACCAAAAACATATAATTGTAATCAAGAATATTATTCGCTACGTAAGCCGCAATGCAAAAGAAACCCAAAATTGCAAAGGTAATTGAAATATTCTTACGCTTAAGGCTTGCCATTTTAGAAAACATTATGTAAAGCGAAGCAAAGCCCGATATTGAATGGGTTATACCTGATGCCACGTTATCGAGTGATAAAACAGGGTACGCCGCGTAGTTTTGCCCAGCACCGATAGTGCCGAAAACGGCACCTAATATGCCAAAAATACAAACAAAGTCTAAAGCCGCTTCCTTTATTCTGCCGCTTGTAAAAGCCGCCAAGGGAATGGCAATCAGTTGCACACTGCACAAAAACAAGGGCAAATTGTAAAGAATAGCCTCGCTACTGCCCGAACGCAAGCAAAGCATTACTATTTTCAAAATTTCCACGCCGTCTATTAAAATGGCGCTCCAAATTAAAACCTTGTTTTTAGCCTTTTCTTCTTTTTGTTGGTTTTGTTTGCCTAAAACAACAGCCAAAACAACCATTGCTAAAAGCAAAGAACCAACAAAGGTTAAGTGTTGCCAGGATAAAAAGCCTTCCGCTTCACGAGTGTACCCGCCAAAGCCAAAGAATTCTTTCATTTTTTATCAACTCCCCGCTAACTTCCATTATAGCGAAATTTGTCGAAAAGTAAATCTTTTTATACAAAATCATGCTATTTTTTCAAAATTAAAAATACTCTTTTTTGCCCTTGCGGGTGCAAGTCACTCTTGAAAAAAACGTTATAGTAGTATATAATAATTTTAATATATAAAATATTATAATAGGAGAAGTATTACTATGTATATTTGTCAAAAATGCAACTACTCAAGTGAATCCCCCGCAAACTTTTGCCCTCTTTGCGGCAACCCTATGGTAACACATCAACCTACATACACTAACGGCTCTAACAGCATAAGCAACCGTGTTAAAAAATTTGTTGGTATGGGCCTTTCAATTTACGGCTTTATTTTTGCCGCTATAGCTGCTTTTTACGATTTAATTATTTGCTTTACTGCTTCTGTAGCAGAAGAAAGCGAAATAGCCATTGCCGCTATTATGTTTACCGTTATTTTCGGCATTTTTGGTATGCCTTGCTCAATTATCGGTCTTGTATTCTCTAACCAAGCTCGCAACTTGGGCGATACCTCAACCTTTAGCCGCGTTGGTAAAGCCTTTGGTCTTGCAGGTATTATCACCTTTGCTGCTTCCTTCTTCCTTTCGATTTTAACAACTGCTGCAGGTATGTAATTTAAAAAATGAACAGAAACCTTAAACAAATTATCAACTACAACCGTGATGCCTTAAAAACCTCACAAAAAAGACTTGCCGATATTTACGAAATAATGTTTCGTTCTAAAGACAATATTTTATGTGAATATAACGACGGCTTTAGAATAAAGCGCGAAACCTACGGCGAGGTAGCCGAAAAAATTGAGTCCGCCGCCGCAGGTCTTTACAGTAAAATAGGCGCTACACACAAGTTTGTAGCATTGGCTATGGATAACTCACCCGAATGGATTGTAGCCTTTTGGGCTATTTTAAAAAGCGGTAACAAGCCCTATCTTGTTAACCTGCGTTATCCCGATAATCTTACAAACAATATTTTAAAAACACTCGATATTAAGTACACCCTTTGCTTAAAGGAAACGTCCCTTGATACCGAGCATATTCTCATTTCCGAGCTTAAGGGCGAAAAATTTGTTGCAAGAGAAGAATTTGAAGATGAAATCGCGTTTTCTTCCTCTGCCACTTCTATGAACGAGGTTGTAGTGTTTTATAACGGTTTTCAAATTGCCGAGCAAATCTTGAATTTTGAAGGCATTTTAAAGCTTGAACCACGTATTGCAAAGCATTACAAAGGCTATTTAAAGCAGTTGGCTTTCTTACCCTTTTACCACGTTTTTGGTCTTTTTGCGGTTTATTTTTGGTTTACCTTTTTTGGCAGAACCTTGGTTTTCTTGCGCGATTATTCCTCAAACACCATTATAAAAACCTGCCAAAAGCACAACGTTACCCATATTTTTGCCGTGCCTGTTTTATGGCACACCATTGAAGACAATATTATCCGACAAGCCAAAGAACAAGGCGATAAAAAGTACAACAAGCTAATGCGCGGTATTAAAATTACCACCGCCTTGCAAAATATTTTTCCCTCCTTCGGTCCCGAGCTTGCAAAACGCATTATGGGCGAGGTTACAAGCAAGGTTTTTGGCAAATCGGTTATGTTTTGCATTAACGGTGGCAGCTATTTAAAGGATTCAACCCTAAAGCTTTTAAACGGCATTGGCTACAACACCTATAACGGCTACGGTATGAGCGAAATTGGTATAACCTCGGTTGAACTTCGCCGCAAGCCAAAATACCGCAACCTTAATTCTATTGGTATGCCATTTACAAGTGTCCAGTATAAAATAAACGATGACGGCGTTTTGCTTGTTCGCGGTAGCTCGCTTTGTAATAAAAAGCTTATAAACGGCACCCTTCAAAACTTTGAAGGCTGGTTTGAAACCGGCGATAATATGACCTATCGCGATGGCGGTTATCACATTCTTGGCCGTATGGGTGACGTGGTTATAGGCGAAAACGGCGAAAATATCAATCCCGATAGTGTTGAAAAGCTTTTCTCCCTTCCCGACGCTAAAGCCCTTTCGGTTTTAGGTCTTGAAGGCAAAAACGGTCAAGAACTTTCGATTGTAATTCAGGTTAGTGAATTTATATCCGAACAAAAGCTTTCGGCCTTGCGAAGCGGGGTTTACGCCATTAACGACACCTTGCCAAAGACTTCGGCTATAAAGAATTTTTACTTCACTACCGATGCTTTGTGCCCACCTACCGCAATTAAAATAAGCCGCACTCAGCTTATCCGTAAGATTACAAACGGTGAAGTTTGCCTTGCCACCTTTGCCGATAAAAAAGCGGATACTCACGGTGGCGAGCAATCTCCCTTAGCCCAAAAGGTTAAAGAAATTGTGGCCGACGTTTTAGGTGTGGATATTGGCACTGTAGACTATACAACCCACATTTTTTACGACCTTGGCGCTACAAGTATTCAGTATTTTTCGATTATTACCCGCCTTTCGGAAGAATTTTCGGTTACCGACTATAAATCGGGCGATAAATACTGCTATACTGTAAAAGACATTTGCGAATATTTAGAAAAGTGTATTTAAAATGAAAAATAAATGGTTTATTAATTTATTTTTGGGATTTACAAAACTTACAGGCATTATTCCTGCGGCTGTTTTCTTTAAGCCACGTGTTTTTATGTCCCAAAACGCAAAAAGAAGATTACCCAAAAACTGCATTCTTATATCTAACCATAAATCCTTGTTGGATTTTGTTTTATACCTGCTTATTTTCCCCCTGCGCACCGTTCACTTCCTTATGGCAGAGGTGCTTTACAATAAATCAAAATTCTTTGCATTTTTGCTAAACAGTTGGGGCGGTATAAAAGTTGAACGCGACGAGCGTGATTTTTCCTTTGTGAACGAAAGTATAGAGGTTCTAGACAAGGGTGGCTCGGTTGGTATTTTCCCCGAAGGCCGTCTTCCCATAAACGGTAAGCCTTGGCCCTTTACCACTTCGGCGGCATTTATTGCAATGCATTCAGATGCGCCTATCGTACCCATTTATACCGAAGGTAATTACGGACTTTTTAAACGCGCCAAGGTTTGCATTGGTGAGCCATTTTCTCTGGCACACCACACTAAAGAAGGCTTAAACGAGGGCGAGCAGCTTGCACACCTTACTAAAGTTTTAGAGCAAAAGGTTTATGCCTTAAAATCGGTTATTGCCGAAAAGGAAAAAAACCACAAATTATTCAGCTTTCGCCATTTGGCAATGGATATGGCACGTCTTGTGTGCGCACCATTAGTCCCTATTCTAAGGATTAAACGCCGCACACCCGCAGGCGAAAAATATCGCTCCAAAATAAAGGGTGGCGCTATTATTGCGGCAAACCACACATCCTTTTTAGACCCATTTATCGTTGGTGTTACCTTTTGGTACCGCCGCTTGCACTTTTTAGTGGCCGAAATTGTAATGGGTGGCAAGCTTCGTTCTACCTTACTTCGCGGTGTGGGCGCTATTAAAATTGACCGTGGCTCCGCCGATATTGAGGCCATAACCAAATGCGTGGGCAAATTAAAGGAAGGCTTTTTGTTAAGCATCTTCCCACAAGGCCAAATTAACAAGGAAGACAGTATAGATAACGTAAAATCGGGCGCGGTGCTTATGGCTATACGCGCCAACGTACCGATTATTCCTATGCACATTACTCCGCGCAAGCATTGGTATAATACCCGCACGGTAGTTATTGGCAAAACAATTTATCCCAAAGAGCTTTGCCCAAAGGCATTCCCCAGCGCTAGTGATATTGAAAAAATAACCGCAATTCTTGGGGAAGAGCTTAACCGCTGCAAAACATCAAACGAAAACTCTTGATTTTCGGAGGAAATTATGAACACTTTTGAAAGATTAAAACAAGTTTGTGCCGCCGTTTTTGAAGGCGAAATTGACATTTCGACAATTACACCCGAATCATCCCTTCGCGAAGATATAGGCATAAACTCTATCGGTATTTTATATATGGCATTAGCCATTGAGGAAGAATTTGGCATTAAATTTACTAACGACGATTTTGTGGACATTTTAAAGGTTTCGGACGTTGTTGCCATTATTGATAAGAAGGTTTCATAATGGAATGGACCTGTGATTCCCCCCAAATGGGACAAATTATCAGAACTCGAGTTAGTTTTTACTATCACTACGGCATTTTTGTAAGTGAGGATGAGGTTATTCAGTTCGGTCTCCCGACCGACCCCGGTAAATCGGCCGACCAAATTAAAGTGCTGGTCAGCGATATTTACACCTTTTTAAACGGTGGCGAGCTTGAAACCGCAAAACCTACCCTTGCAGAGAAAAAAACAATGCGAAAACCGGAAGAAATAGTAAAAACCGCCCGCTCCCGTATAGGAGAAGGCGGATACGATATTTTACACAACAACTGTGAGCATTTTGTAAACGAATGTGCTTTTGGCAAAAGTAATTCGCGGTTTTTAGACGACGTGCGCGAAAAACTTCGCCAAAAGCTTAAAAAATAATCCTGCTTTTTGAATTTAAAATTAAAGGATGGTAAAAATTATGTTATGTGAAAACTGCAATTCTCCCATTAACGAAGGCCAAAACTTTTGCTCCGTTTGCGGTGCGCCCGTAAACGAAGCTAGCGAAGTACAAATTCCCGAACAATATAAGCCTTTAAGCCCGTGGGCCTATTTCGGTTTAAATCTTCTTTATTCTATCCCCATCGTAGGCTTTATTTTCTTAATTATTTTCAGCTGTAAAAAAAGCAATATCAACCGCAGAAACTTTACCCGTTCTTACTGGTGTAACCTTATTATTGTTGGCGTAATTGCGATTGTTTTTGTTATTTTATTTGTGTTTTTCCGCTTCACAGTTGAAACCCTATTGCCTACACACTAATAAAATTGCCAAAGCCGCTTTTGCGACCTTGGCAGTAACATAACTTATACTATTGTAATTACGTAATCTTCGATTTCATAAACTGATTTTTCGAATGAGGTAGTATCTACCGCACGGACACCCACAGACCCGTTTTTCTTATAAAAAGCTTCTTTGGCGGTCCAAACGGTTAAAAAACGATAGTCCGCGCTTGCTTTTTCACTTTGTACGTACTCTTTTTCCTTATCGTTGCAAACGTAATCAATAAGCTTTTCATCTATTGGCTTTATTTTTTCAATGTCAATACCAATAGGTGTTTCGCTTACTGCGGCTACTACACCTTCCCCACTGTGAGAAAGGCTAAAGAACAAATTGCTGCCAACAAGCTGCGGTTTGCCGTTTTCAAGGGTTTCAAGGGCGAAATCACTTTCGCCGCATTCGGCCAAAAGCCTTGTTAAAAGCTTTGTTGCCGCCAAGGAACGCTGCTTGTCTTCAAGCTTTTTCATTCTGTCAATATGTGCTTTTCGCGAAGAGGAAAGCCCTTTATAAATGACGTTATACTCTTCGGTTGTTATATCGGTTGTTTTGCAAAACAGCCATTTCATAAGATTTCCCCTTTCTATCAATACTAAAAAATATGGAGGTGATGGGATTTGTGGATTTTTCTTTCTGTTTTGTTGTTTTTAATTTTGCTTATCACAGTAATACTTTTATTGCCGATAAGCGTAATAATTAAAACCGACCAAAACGACGAGCTTATACTGCGATATAGGTTCCTTTTTAAAACCTATGGCGAAGATCCCGATCCCAATAACCCCATTATTAAAACCTTAAAAGAGGCTTCGGGTATTTCGCGTTTAGAGAAGGAGAACCTTAAAGACAAAG
>JAFVTJ010000027.1 GCA_017503305.1 Clostridia bacterium | reverse complement strand
GTTGACAAATCCGTTTCCGACACCGTTTCGGCGGGTACTATCAACCAATCAGGATTTTTAAAATGCAAGGCTGTGCGCGTAAGCACCGATACTGCCATTTCGCAAATTATTAAAATGGTAAGCGATGCGTCCGCAACAAAAGCACCTATTGCCAAAATTGCCGATAAGGTTTCGGGCGTGTTTGTGCCAATAGTTATTTCTATTGCGGTTATAACAACTATTGTTTGGCTCTTACTCGGTCATACTGTTGGTTACTCGTTAGCACGCGGTATTGCAGTTTTGGTTATCAGTTGCCCTTGTGCATTAGGTCTTGCCACTCCCGTTGCAATAATGGTTGGCAACGGCAAGGGCGCCAAAAACGGCATTTTGTTTAAAACTGCAGTCGCGCTCGAGCAGGCAGGTAAAGTAAAGGTTATTGCATTGGACAAAACAGGCACCATCACAATGGGCGAGCCTTCTGTTACCGATATTGCACCTAATAATATAACAAAGGAGGAGCTTCTAAGCCTTGCTTTCAGCCTTGAAAGTATGAGTGAGCATCCCCTTTCAAAAGCAATTGTACGCGAATGCGAAAAGCTTAACATAACCCACAGCACAGTGGAAAACTTTAAAGCCGTTGCAGGTAACGGACTTACCGCTACACTTGAAGGAAATATTCTTAAAGGCGGTAATCTTGCCTTTATCGGCGACTGCGTACCGAATGATATGATAACCCTCGCCGAAGAATATGCAACACAGGGTAAAACTCCCCTATTCTTCTCTAAAAACAACGAATTTTGCGGTATAATTGCCGTTGCGGATAAAATCAAACCCGATGCCCCCGAAGCTATAGCTCAACTCAAAAATATGGGTATTAAAGCAATAATGCTAACGGGCGATAACCACCGCACCGCACAGGCCCTGCAAACACAGGTTGGTATAAATACCGTTTATTCCGAAGTTTTACCCGAGGATAAACAAAAAATCATAACCTCACTTAAGGAAAAAGGCACAGTTGCTATGGTGGGCGACGGTATTAACGATGCCCCCGCACTTACCGCTGCCGATATAGGTATTGCCATTGGCACCGGTACCGATATTGCTATTGATGCTGCTGATATAGTGCTTATGAAGACTAATCTTTGCGACCTTGCCGCAGCAATAAGGCTCTCCCGTGCCACACTTAAGATTATCCACCAAAATTTGTTTTGGGCATTTGCTTACAACTGCTTGGGTATTCCATTGGCAGCAGGTGTATTTGGTTGGCAATTGAATCCTATGTTTGCCGCCGCCGCTATGAGTCTTTCTTCTTTTTGCGTTGTTTCCAATGCATTAAGACTCAACCTTGCAAAAATATACAGCACCAAAAACGACCACAAGAAAAAATATAAGGAGCGTAAAAAAATGACTGTTACCACAACATTAGCAATTGAGGGTATGATGTGCCCCCACTGTGAAGCTCACGTTAAAACCGCATTAGAAGGTTTGGAAGGCGTTTTATCCGCCACCGTTAGCCACAAGCAAGGCACCGCAATTGTTGAAAGCACCAAGTCGCTTGGCGCAACTTTAAAAGAAACTGTTGAAGCACAAGGTTATAAGGTGTTAGAAATAAAATAAAAAAACGGAGATCAAAAAATGTTAAACTTTAAAAAATGGTTAGCGTTTTTATTAGCACTAACCTTACTGCTTAGCATTATCCCCTTTTCTACCTTGGCCGCCGCGGAAGAAACCGTTAAAACAGGCTACATTTTCGAAACAAACGTAAATATCCGCAAGGATGCCACCACATCATCCGATAAGGTTGATAACGTTTCAAAGCTAAACGTTACGGTTTTGGGTAGTAAAAAGGATACTAAATCCACCAAAAATCCCGATACTAACAAAACCTACGTGTGGTATAAAATTTCTTACGTTTCGGGCTCTAAAACCATAACGGGTTACGTGCGTGAAGATTTAATCAAGGTTACAGAAGTAACGGTGGATACCACTTTTGAGGAGCAACTAGCCGCCTTCCCCGAAAGTTATCAAAAAGATTTGATTTTACTCCACGCCCTATACCCAAATTGGAAATTTATTGCCGATGAGGTTGATACCAAATTTTCATCGGCAGTGGCCGCACAGGATAAGGACACACGCAAACTTGTTGAAACCAAGTATAATTCCTGGCGTTCAATGAGAAAGGGCTCTTACGACTGGGAAAAAGGCAAATTTATAACCGCCGATAAGCTCCGCTACGGCGCCTCACGCGAGGTTATAGCCTATTATATGGACCCTCGCAACTTCCTTAATGCTAACGATATTTATATCTTTATGCAACAATCATACGATTCCAAAACCCAAACGGTTGCAGGTATTGAAAAGATTGTAGACGGCACATTTTTAGATGCCAAAATAACCGATAAAAAGGATAAATACTACGGAAAGCGCTACGCTGCGGTAATAAGATATGCAGGCAGTAAATCGGGCGTTAATGCGTATGTGCTGGCGGCCACAATTTTGCAAGAGCAAGGCATAAAAGGCACCGCATTAACAAAAGGCACCACCTATAGCGGCAAAAAGGTTTACAACTTCTTTAACTATATGGCAAGCGGGTCATCAACCTCGGCCATAATAAACAACGGCGCTAAATACGCCTACAGTCAAAAGTGGTATACCCCTACCGATGCCATTGTTTCGGGAGCTAAAAAGTATGGCTCGGGCTACATTTCCGAAGGTCAGGACACCTTCTTCTATAAAAATTTCAACGTTCATAATCCCGATAAATTAAACCACCAATACGCACAAAGCGTTAATGATTCTCTAAAATCGGCAATTAAGGTGCGTGAAACCTATGCCGAATTTTCAAACATAGCGCTAACTTTCCGTATTCCTGTGTTTAAATCAATGCCCGAAAAGGCTTCAAAGTTGCCTAAAAAGAGTAGTAAGTATAACAACTATTATTTTGAAAATTTAAAGGGCGAAGGCATTACAAAATTCAGCCGCTTCACAACAAAATACACCCTTTCGGCTAAGGACGATTTTAGGATAGCCTACACCCTGCCCGAAGGCGCAAGCTATGTTGGCGAAGAGCAATATGCCATTAAAAAAGGCGAAAATACAGTAAAGCTTAAAGTAAAATCCGAAACAGGATATACAAGAAGCTACACCCTTACCATTACCGCCACTAAGGACTGCATCTTATCCGTTTGCCCCGCAGGCGAAACCCTTGTAAAGCACGAGGACGGCAACTGGTACTACTATTTAGACGGCGTACAAACCACCGCCACCACCCTTGTAAAATATAGCGGTAAATGGTTCTACGTTAAAAATGGCGTATGGACCAAGGATACCACACTTGTAAAATATAATAATAAATGGTTTTATGTGGTGAACGGCAAATGGACTTCAAAACCGCAAACCCTATTTAAATACAACGGCGTTTGGTTTTACATAAATAAAGGCAAGTGGGACAACACCGCCAAAACGCTTGTCGAATATAAAGATAAGCTATTTTACGTTAAAAGCGGTAAATGGACCAAAGAAACCCTAATATTCAAACACAACGGCAAACGCTACTATGTAAAATCGGGCATTGTTCAAACTGATTTTACAGGAAGCAAAAAAATAAACGGCACAACCTACAAAATCAAAAACGGAATAGTGGTATAATTAAAATCGCCGAGCATTACGCTCGGCGGTTAAAATTTTACTATTTATTAAAAATAATTAGTTATTTGAAGCTATTTTTTAAATTTGATATTAAGCATATTTAAAACAAAAATTACTAGGATTATAATTAAAATCGAAGCGACAATATCAAGAAGCCAAAAATCAATATGTAACACTTCAACCATAATATCCGCCGTTAAGAATCCGATAATTGTAAAGATGAAATCTTTCACTTTGATTTTCTTTATTTCGCTTTTGAATTCACTAACAAAAGTGTTCTTTATTAACTTTTTGTATGATTTTTTCTGTTCTGATGTGTCATTATTCATTTTATATTTTCCTTTTTTATTTAATAAATTCTATAAAATAATAATCATTAAAATCTTCAACTTGTTTCAATTCGTCAAATGCTAATGTAAATTCTCTATCTGATTTAAATACACTGTTTTCGCAATTAGAAATATAACAAATTGGTTTGTTACTATTTGCAATATGACTTGAAAAAGTCAAATTTCTATTTTCAAACTCTTCATTCAATTCCTGTATGGACATTTTTGTCTTTACGACAACAACCACACGATATGTTGAATAATCTCCGTTTCCTCCGGAATCTCCCATTCCACTTTTAAGTGCAATTCTTTCAACGCTTTTCGGTAAAGCAAAATTGGAAACTTCTTTTTCAAATCCCCTTAAACCTGTATTAAAATACAACCACAAACAAATCAATACGATAGCAACTATAAATAATATTATAAAAATTAAGTTTTTCTTTTTCATAAGTTAAACTCACCTTCATATTCCAATTCAACAGTTAGATTATACTATAAATAATTTTTATAGTCAACACTTTGCAAAGCAATGCACACTTTTTGGCACGCTGAAAGGGATTTTGTCCCGGCGCTCCCGCGCCTATCGCCTCGCTTACGCTCGTTGCCACGTCGGCGAAAACAACCATTTAGGTTGTTTTCTTCCGCTTCGCTCCCTCCTTGTTCGAATCCCTTTCTCCATATAAAAAAATTAAAAAGGAATCAATCCTTCGGACTGATTCCTTTTTAATTGGCACGCTGAAAGGGATTCGAACCCCCGACCCTCTGCTTAGAAGGCAGATGCTCTATCCAACTGAGCTATCAGCGCATATGCTGTTTACCACAGCAATAGACATTGTACCACAACAAACCAAAATAATCAAGCAATTTTTTTGAATTTCGCTTAATTTTTCTCGGGATGCTGACTGTCGTAAATTAAAACGCCTGAAACGATAAAACGCTTCGCCTTATCATTCATACAAGTGGATAGGGTTATGATTCTATCCTCAGCGGTAACTTCGATATCATTTTTAACCTGAGAATTCATATCCCTTACTGAAAAAATGTTCTGTAAATATGCTGTTCTACCCTGCTCAACATCAAAATTGTTGCCGTCAATAATGTGTTTATTATCCCAAGTGCAAGCGGCAAAAATTTCATACTTTAAGATGCGGTTTTCCATATAAACGTATATATAGCGGTTTTCTTCAAAAAACTGGGCATCCCTAAACTTTTTCAAAGAACCAAACATAGTGCCGTTTCGCATATTATGGCCATAAACCAAGGTGTTAAAGTCCATAAAATCCTTTTGGTTATAATCCTCGGTAAAAATGCTGCCGTAAACCGACCATTCCTTCTTTATGGAACGATTCAAATAATAAGCATTATTTTTTGGGTGTTGAACTATAGGATAATCCACAACGTCGAGGCCGGGAATTTTAATCCAAGCATAAATATCCTTATTAGTCTTTTTAAGCTTTTTAAAATCAACGGGCACTTCTACCTTGTCGGGTGTGCTTTCTTCATTAGACGAAACAGAAGTGGTTACTTGACTCGCAAAATTTTCCATTTGCTTTGCTTGATAATAGTGAATTGCAAAATATGCCAAGCATACCGTTAAAACCAATATTGAAAGCAACAACACTATTCTTACAATAATACGCTTTGCGGTTTTCGTAATA
Source organism: Clostridia bacterium (assembly GCA_017503305.1). The sequence continues at coordinate 17,464 of JAFVTJ010000027.1, read as the reverse complement.
ACACACCTCCATAAAACATAATCTTTATAAATTATACTACAATTTTTAAATTTGTCAACTTGTATTAAATTGTAAATTTGTGTATAATGTTTTTATTAAATCGCAAAAGGAAAAATTATGGAAAAAGAACTTTGGAGCTATTTAAAAACCGCACAAAAACCCATTGTACTTTACGGAATGGGCAATGGTGCCGACAAAATAATAAACGTGCTTGAAAAATACGATATAAAAATCAGCGGTGTTTTTGCAAGCGATGGCTTTGTTAGAGATAAGCTCTTTCACGGCTTTAAAATTTCGTCATACCACGAGCTTAAAGAAAAGTTTGGCGATATGATCGTTTTGCTATGCTTTGGCAGCAGCCGACCCGAAGTAATGGAAAATATTTTAAAAATCGCCTCCGAGCAGGAGCTATACGCACCCGAAGTGCCGGTTATTGGCGGTGGTCTTTTTACCGAAGAATATTATAAAGACAACCTTAAAAAATTTGAGTTTGTATATTCCCGCCTGGCTGACGACCATTCACGCAAAACCTTTGAAAATATTATTAAATACAAAATCAGCGGTAAAATCGACTATCTTTTAGAATGTCAGGTGTCCCCCGATGAGCCGTATTCTTCCTTTTTAAAGTTAGATAACGACAATTTTGTTGATTTAGGTGCCTATAACGGTGATACTGTGGCGGATTTTATAAACCGCTGCCCAAACTATAGCCATATTACTGCCGTTGAGCCGGATATTAAAACCTTTAAAAAACTGCAAAAAAATACCGAAAATATTAAAAACATTACCCTTGTGAACGCTTGTGTTTCTAGCGAGTGTGGTTTTCTGCCGTTTGCTATGAAAGGCGGCAGAAATTCCAGCCTTACAAATGGAGATACCCTTTTAAAAAGCATTAACGTTGATTTCTTAAACGAAAATGCAACCTATATTAAAATGGACGTTGAGGGCGAAGAGGTTAAGGCCATATTAGGCGCAAAGCAAACCATTTTAAAAAGTAAGCCAAAAATGTTAATTTCGGCCTACCACCGCACCGATGATTTTATAAAAATACCCCAAGCGGTGCTTTCAATACGCGACGATTATAAAATATATCTTCGTCACTTTGAAGGCCTGCCCGCTTGGGATACAAATTTCTACTTTATATAGTTTAAATCCTTTTCCATTTGGATTTTAAGCTCCTCTACCGAAGAAAACCTAATTTCTTCACGGATAAATTTTTCAAGCACTATTTTAACGTCTTTGCCGTATAAATCTCCCGAAAAATCCTTAATATAAGTTTCGCTTATAACATATTCACTTTCAAAGGTAGGGCGCATACCAACGTTGGTAATACCAAGTTAAGACCTTTCCCCTATTAAAACCTTTGTTTTATAAACGCCAAACTTTATTTTAACCAAATCTTCGGGGTATTTTTGGTTTATTGTGGGGAACCCTAAGGTTCTGCCACGCTTATCACCGTGAGTTACCTTACTTGTAAACGAAAACGGATTTTGCATTAGCGCATTTGCCTTTTCAATTTCGCCTTGCTTTAACAACTTTCGAATCAGTGTTGAAGAAACTGTCACACCGTCCTTTGTTATAGCATCGCAAATTTTAAGGTGAATGCCTTTTTTATTGCAAAATTCCTGTAAAAGTGCGGTATCACCCGCCCCGTTTTTTCCAAAACGGTAGTTAAACCCACAAGATATTATTGCAGGATTATATTCTTCTAACAAAAAGTCCAAAAATTGTTGTGGCGAATTATCTTTTAGGGTTTCAAAATCAAGCGCCACAACCTCATCAAAGCCCATATCTATAAGAGCCTGCTTCTTATCCGAAAAGGTCATTAAAAGCTCGTTCTTGCCATCAAAATACATTTTAGGCGGTTTCGGAAAGGTTACCGCCGTTTTTTTATAACAGTCAGGCAAATCCAAAACAAAACGGTGCGCAATATGAATCCCGTCAAATGTGCCTAAAGCCAACGCCGTTTTCATTTTGCCACCGCCTTATTTATAAAAATTTATTATACATTTAATATTTAGTCGCTGATTTTCCAAATCGGCAATACCAATACCTAAAAAGGTATCACCACACTTAACCCTGAAAAGCTCGTTATCTTCGATGTTTTCAATATGCAAGCGCGAAAAATCCAACTGACCACCATTGCAAAACCTTGTGGCTTGCTTTGCGGTTACCTTGCATTCTCTCAAATGCATTACAGCCGTTTCTTCACTTTTGATATAATCCTTAACGTTATCGGCATCAAGGTCATCTAGACTCACACAATCCTCTATAGAAAAACCGCAGGTGTCGGTACGTTCAAGTGCGGTAAGGGTTGCACCGCAGCCCAAATACTCGCCAATATCGCGCGCTAAGGACCTAATATAAGTGCCCTTAGAAACCGATACGTCAATTATAAAACAGTTTTCTTCATTCAATTCGGTCAAGAGGTTTATACTAAACACCTCAACCTCTCTTGAAGGTATTTCAACCGTTTTACCCTGCCGTGCCAAATCGTAAAGCCTTACGCCATCCTTTTTAAGTGCGCTATACATAGGTGGGGTTTGAGTAATTTTGCCTGTAAAGTGCTTTAGGGCATCTTGAAGCTCGACAGCAGAAATATTAACCTTACTTTCGGTCAATACCTTGCCCGTTATATCATCCGTATCGGTGGTTATACCCAATTTAACAGTAGCAGTATAACGCTTGTTACCGTCAAGCATAATAGAAGAAAGCGCAGTAGCCCTGCCTAAAAGCACAGGCAAAACACCCGTAGCCATAGGGTCAAGCGTTCCGGTATGCCCAACACGTTTTTCGCCGCAAATTCGCTTGATTTTAGCAACTGCCGCAAACGACGTTATGCCCGCAGGCTTACTAAGCAGTATAAAGCCCTGCATTTTAAGCCTCCAAACATTCGCGCACGGCTAAAAGTGCCTTTTCCTTAACCTCTGCCAAGGTACCGTAAACAGTAGCACCTGCCGCGCCCTTATGACCGCCGCCGCCTAATTTTTTGCCAATTTCACTTGCGTTTAAAGGCTCGTATGTGCGAACCGAGATTTTAAATTCTTCTACATCGGTTTGCTTAATTGTAAGCCCTGCTTTAACGCCGTCAACACTGCGTGAAATAATAGCTACACTTTCAAGCTCGGTACCGCTGCAGCCTGTTTTTTCCTGCATTTCGGCAGTAACGCACAAAAGCATACATCTATCGTCAAAGTGGAATTCCGCCGTTTCTAAAACCTGTTTTTCAAGCTCTAACATATTTTTAGACTTAGTATCAAACATAAGGCGGTTAATTTCACTCGCATCAATATTATAATCATATAACATTGCAGCGATAATATGTGTCTTAGCGGTTACGTTTGAGTATTTAAAGCTGCCTGTATCGGTAGCAATACCCGTGTAAAGCGCCTTAGCGGTTACGTCGTTAATATTAACCTTAAGCAAGGTTAATAGTTCGAAAACAATCTCGGCAGTAGCCGCTGCATCGGCATCTAAAAGCAAATTTTTAGCAAATTTTGTGTTGGAAATATGATGGTCGATATTAAGATCAATAATATCACCAAATTCCTGTGTTAAATCACCCAAAAGCGTTTTATCGGCAACGTCCACTGCCACAATTGTAGCATTTTCGCGGTGGACGTGGTTAGTAATACGCGCAAAATAATCATATTTTTTAGGTATAACGTCGGGACAAATAACACAAGCGCATTTGCCTATTTCGTTAAGACCGTAATAAAGCGCATAAGCCGAGCCCAAGGTATCGCCATCGGGCGAAGCATGGGTTAGGATAATATAATTATCGTGCTTTTTAAGATACTTTGCGTACTTTTTTAAGGTCAAAACGTTGCAAAGGCTATTTTCCTTCGTTTTCATTATCATTTTCCTCTTTAAAAGAATCAATAATTTTAGAAATATTTGCACTATATTCTATTGAATCATCGGCAACGAAGCGAAGCTCCGGCACCTTACGAAGACTTAAAGCCGCACCAAGCTCTCTACGTAAAAAGCCTGATGCATTTTTTAAAGCCTTAACCGAATTAACGGTTGCTTCATATCCTTCAATAGCGCTAACGTAAACCGTTGCATAGGAAAGGTCGCCTGAAACGTCGACCTTAACTATGCTTAAAAGCTTACTGATTCGCGGGTCTTTAAGTTCACGCAAAAGCTCTGACAAGGTAATCTTAACGTCAGAGGTTATGCGATTAATTCTAAATCCGGCCATTAATCTCTATATTCCTCCATAATGAAGGCTTCAAAAATGTCGCCTTCTTTAATATCGGCAAATTTATCAAGTGAAATACCACATTCATAGCCTTGTGCTACTTCCTTAACGTCATCCTTAAAGCGACGAAGTGAATCAATCTTATCCTCGCAAATAACGAAACCGTCACGAACAACGCGGATTTGACAAGCGCGTGTTACCTTACCGTGAGTTACGTAAGAACCTGCAACTGTACCAACACTTGAAATCTTATAAACGTTACGTACTTCAACTGTACCCAACTGATTTTCGCGATACTTGGGTGCTAACATACCCTTCATAGCGGCTTCAATTTCTTCAATGCAATCGTAAATTACGCGGTACATACGCATATCAATACCCTCGCGCTCAGCAATTGCCTTTGCTACCGAGTCGGGACGGATATTAAAGCCTACGATAATAGCGCCCGAAGCCTGTGCCAAGGTTACGTCAGATTCGTTTACGGCACCTACGCCGCCATGAATAACGTTAACACGTACTTCTTCGTTAGAAAGCTTTTGAAGACTTTCTCTAACCGCTTCAACCGAGCCTTGAACGTCAGCCTTAACGATAACGTTAAGTTCTTTAAGGTCACCAACGGATAGATTTTCAAAAAGATTATCAAGTGTAATCTTTTGTTTTGCATTGTTAAGCTCGTCTTTAGCCTTTTGCTTTCTTTGTTCAACCAATTGACGAGCAAGTCTTTCATCAGATACTGCATCGAAAGCATCACCAGCGTTAGGTGTTTCGGCAAGACCTGTAATTTCAACAGGAACAGAAGGACCTGCTTCCTTAAGAACCCTGCCGTTTTCGTTAGTCATTACACGAACTCTACCAACAGATGTGCCTGCAACGATAATATCACCTGTTTTAAGTGTACCATTTTGTACAAGTAAGGAAGCCACAGGACCACGGCCCTTATCAAGACGGGCTTCGATAACAATACCCTTAGCGCGTCTGTCGGGGTTTGCCTTAAGTTCTTGCATTTCTGCAACGAGCAAGATATTTTCAAGCAAGTTATCAATACCCATATGTGTTTTAGCAGAAACGGGAACGCAAATAATATCGCCGCCCCATTCTTCAGGCACTAATTCATGCTCGGTTAACTGTTGTAAAATACGATCGGGATTAGCTTCGGGCTTATCCATCTTATTGATTGCTACAATAACCTGAACCTTAGCGGCTTTAGCGTGGTTAATAGCTTCAATTGTTTGAGGCATAATACCGTCGTCAGCGGCAACAACAAGCACTGCGATATCGGTAGCCATAGCACCACGTTGACGCATTGAAGTGAACGCTGCGTGACCGGGTGTGTCAAGGAAGGTAATATCCTCGCCATTGCAATTAACTCTATAAGCACCGATGTGCTGTGTAATACCACCTGCTTCGGTATCGGTAACTGCGGTGTTACGAATAGCATCAAGAAGTGAAGTTTTACCGTGGTCAACGTGACCCATTACAACAACAACTGGGCTTCTGGGCTTAAGGTTTTCAGCATTATCCTCGGTATCGTCCATAATTTGTTCTTCAATGGTAACAACAACAGCCTTTTGAATCTTAGCGCCCATTTCGGTAACAACGATTTCAGCGGTATCGTAGTCGATAACCTGATTAACAGACGCCAACATACCAAGCTTCATAAGCTCTTTAATAACCTCAGCGGCGGTTTTCTTCATAGCAGCAGCTAATTCGCCAACTGTAATTTCGTCGCCGACTGTAACGGTAATAGGTGTCTTCTTAATACGTTCAAGTTGAAGACGACGCATTTTATCTGCTTCGGTCTCCCTCTTTGCACCCTGCGGACGACGATAATCCTGAGATTTTTGCTTAATCTTTTGCTTTCTTGCAACGTTGTCCTTCATAGAATTAGCAGGTGCAATGTTTTCGTATTTTTCGTTGTATTTATCAATGTTGATATTAGAAGTACGGGTATCAACGTGGCGAATTTCAGCAGGACCACGATTTGGAGTCTCACCTGCCACCTTATCCTTCTTCTTAGAAACGAAGGGTTGCGGGTCTGAAGGCTTAAATTCCTTTTTAGGAGCCTCTTTCTTGGGCTCTTCCTTCTTTACTGCTTCCTTCTTGGGTTCTTCTTTTTTAACTGCTTCCTTTTTAGGTTCTTCCTTCTTAACCTCGGGCTTAGCCTTTTCAGGTGCCTTAGGTTGAGCCTTAGGTTGCTCTTTTTTAGGTTGTTCCGCAGCCTTGGGTGCTTCTCCGTTTTGAGCGGCAGCAGCAGCCTTTAACTGTTCAAGAACAGCCATTTGTTCTAAAAGCTTTTTGTTCTTTTCTTCTTCTCTGGCCTTTTTAGCCTTAGCACGTGCTTCGGCGCCGGTTTCAAAGTAAGCCTTAAAGTCTTCAACGGCATTATCTTTAGTTATTCTATTAAAAAATTGACCAATTTCGGTTTCGTTCAAGGCAGCGCTTGATTTCTTTTCTCTACCTGTAATTTCAGTAACTAATGCAATTACTTCCTTAGAACTTAAACCAAAATCTTTAGCAAGGTCACTTACTTTATATTTATTTGTCATTGGCAAAGCCTCCTAATATGTTAGAAATTGAATCGGCAAAACCGTTGTCGTTAACGGAAATAACGCCGCACTTTCTGCCAACCGCGGCAGATAAATTTTCAATGCTTACATCCTGTAAGGTAACTACGCTAACGTTTTTATTATGAGCAAAAAACATAATTTCCTTTTTGCTTTTTTCGGATAAGTCACAGGCAAGCACAACAAGGCGGGACCTGTTTTTCTTAATATCTTCAAGTATTTTGGCACTGCCAAACTGAAGTTTACCCGCCTTTGAAGCAAAACCTAAAAGTGTTAAAGCTTTATTCGGCATCGGTTAATTCCTTTTCAAGCTGAATATAAATTTCCTTTGAAACGGGACACGAAAAAGCACGTGATAAAGCGTTACTTTTTTCAGCTTTTTTAAGGCATTCGATGGATGCACAAATATATGCGCCTCTGCCATTAAGCTTACCCGTAAAATCAAGTTTAATTTCGCCCTCGGGAGTTTTAACCACTCGCACAAGCTCACGCTTAGGCTTCATTTCTCGGCATGCGGTACACATACGCATTGGTATTTTTTTTGCACTCATAATAAAATCTCACTTAATATTTATTCGCCAAAGAAACCGCTTTCGGGATGGATATCAATCTTCCAACCGGTAAGTTTTGCGGCAAGGCGTACGTTTTGCCCCTTGTTACCAATTGCAAGTGACAATTGTTCTTCAGGAACGCTTGCCTTGCAAACCTTGGGGTCTTCCGACTCAATTTCAACCCTTGCAACCCTTGCAGGAGATAATGCTTCTGCAACAAATAAGGTGGGGTCGTCACTGTATTTAACAATATCAATTTTTTCGCCTGCAAGCTCGTTTACAATGTTGTTAACGCGTTCGCCCTTAGGACCAATACAAGCGCCAACTGCATCAACCTCGGGATCGGGTGAATATACTGCAATCTTAGTTCTTGAACCTGCTTGACGGGAAACTGCCTTAATTTCAATAGTACCGTCAAAAATTTCGGGTACTTCTTTTTCAAACAAACGCTTTACAAGACCCGGATGGGTACGTGAAAGCATAATGCGTGCACCGCGTTCACTTTCCTTAACGTCTACAACGTAAACCTTAATGTGATCGCCTTCCTTTAAAAGCTCATCCGGCACTTGTTCGAGCTTCGGCAAGGTAGCTTCGCTATGACCAATAGTCAAAATTGCGTTACCGGTTTTAGGATCAATTTTTTGAACAACTGCGGTAACAAGCTCACGTGTTTTGCTTTGGAATTCAGCCAAGGTCTGTCCTCTTTCGGCTTCGCGTACGCCTTGACGGAAATTGTTCTTGGAATTTTGTGCTACAACACGGCCGAACTTTCTTGTATCAAGCTTAATATCAACAAAGCCTTGTTCAATTGACTTGGGATCAATCGCAGCGGCATCCTCTTTAGAAATTTCAGTAAAGGGATCTAAAACGTCATCTACAACTGTTTTACGTGCAGTAACCGAGAAAATTTCCTTTTCGCAGTCGATTATGCAAGAAACAATTTCGTTTCCGCCGTAGTCCTTACGGGCTGCAACAACAATTGCATCAGCAATCTTTTGTGCAATAAATTCCTTCGGAATGCCTCTTTCCTCTTCCATAAGCTTAAGTGCGGCGAAAAACTCCGCTGTGTTATCGGTATTCTTAACTTTCTTCTGCTTTGCCATTTTTTCTTAATTCCTCCAAACAATATTAATTACTCAAAATCGCATAAATTCGCTTTTGAAATTTCTTTTAAATCAAACTCAAGGCTTGTGCTGTCTACCATAAGCTTTACCTTTCCGTCAAAGCTTAAAAGCTCACCCTTAAATTCCTTAACGCCGTCAATTGCTTTATAAAGCTTTAGCTTTACAATTTGGCCTATCATTTTTTCAAAATGCTCGGGTCTTATAAGTTCTCTTTCAATCCCGGGAGAACAAACCTCTAAATAATAGGATTTATCAATTGGGTCAGCCTCGTCTATAACGGGGTCAATCGCGTGGGAAACGTTGGTGCAATCATCGATAGTAATACCTTCTTCCTTATCGATAAAAACACGCAAATACCAAGAAGCGCCCTCTTTTAAAAAGCGCACGTCCCAAAGCTCAACACCCTGAGATTCAACCGTTTCTTTAATAAGGGCATACACCCTTTCGGCAGCACTTGCCATTGCTTTACCTCCTTGCAAAACAAAAGTGAGCGGCTTTTTGCCACTCACCTTTCTTACTAACTGCCAATATTATAACATATAAGTTTTTAAAAATCAAGCACTATTTTAAAAAATTGTGCTATCAATTATACCCGAAAGTATCTCATCATCATCGCCGCCGCCCATAGGTGGTTCGCCTTTATATGTATTCACATAAATCTTAACAACTATATCGTTATTAACCTTTTCACTATATACGGGACTTTGCTCTAAAATAACGTCGGGTTGGCTGTTTTCGTCATACTTTTCAAGCACTTCTATGTTTTGATATAAGAAGCCCATTTTCAAAAGCTCAAGCTTGGCGGTTTGCTCGTCAAGGCCAACTAAATTAGGCATCTTAAATTCCTTGGCGCCCAAACTTATTGTAAGCTCAATTTTAGTTTCCTTTTTAACCTCGCTACCCTTTTTTACAGATTGCTTGCACACCTGACCCATAGGATAGTTACTTGAATAGGTCTTATTTTTTATAACGAATACAAAGTTTTCGTTTTCCTCGTCGTCAATAATTTCGGCATAAGTTTTACCTTTAAAATCCGGAACCTTGTAAAGTTTAACACTTTCAACCGCATCGCTGTCAACCGAGCCGATTTCGTTAACGTCGGGAGCAGACGGCACTGAGCTTACGTCGCTCGGGGTGGATGCACTCGGGAAAAAGCTATCCCTAAATACAGTCAAAGCAAGAATGCCACCAATAACCGCGAAAACAAGCACTGTTACCAAAGCCGAAATTACAACCGGTTTTGCCGAAGATTTTTTGCTCTTCTTAGTAGGCTTCGAACTGCTTACAACCGCCTTTTTAGGCTCGGCAGCTACCTGTGTGGTGATTTCGCCATAGAAAAGCTCGTTTTTAAGCACTTCAATGTTTTGGGTGCGTTCTTCAGGCTTAACCTTTAAGCCGTTTGCTAAAGCCGCTAAAACGTGGCGGGGTAATTCTTCAGCAAATTTTGAAGGAATAGACATACTTTCATCTTCAAGTCTTAAAGTGGCCTTTGGCACAACGGTACCGATAAGCACGTTAAACAAGGTTGCGCAAAAACCGTATACGTCGGTATAAGTGCCGGGGCACATATCAACAATACCATATTGTTCAACCGCGGCATAGCCCTCGTAAAGATGGGGTTCAAACTCGGCATCGGCACAACGCAATTTGTTTATGCTGTAATCAGTAATGCGAAGCTTGCCGTCACGACCAACTATAATAGTTTCGGGTGAAATGCCCTTATGTATTAAACCAATGTCATTCATTGCCTTAATGGTATCAATAAGCGGCAAGAACAAAGCACGTGCTTGTTCCCACTTTAAAGTGCCACCGTTGCGAACAAGGAAATCGCTTAAGGTTATGCCTTGAATATTTTGATATACTACGTAAGCAGTGCCACCATATTCAAAAACATCATTAACCTCCTGCAAGGAAGGCAAGGATTGCTTCATAAGCTTGCGATTAACCTCTAAAAATTCAAGCAGGCCTTCATTAAAAGCATACTTTTTATCGGGCACAATTGAAACCGAAGTATCAGGATTACGTGTAGCCACGCCAACGGGGAAATATTCCTTAATTCTAACCACGGTATCAGTTGCAGTATCCCAACCGATATAGGTTATACCCTCACCGTTAGCCGCAATTGCCTTGCCAACAAGATAACGAATGTTAATTTGAAATCTTACAGGCAAACACTGGCTATGATTTTGTAGTGCAGAATCATAGCCGCAAATGGGACAAACCTGTTGTCCATCGCTATCATTCATACAACCCATACATAATTTTTCGGTATTTATCATAAACTACCTCCAAAACTTTTTTACACTTATATTATATCACACTTGTCAAGTGGTATATACTATTTAACATCTTTAGGCGGAATTGCAACCGCTTTTTTAAACACACAGGTATGGTGCGGTGTAATAACTCGGTCCTCGTGCAAGGAACCGAAATACCAATGCTTAAAGTCAACCGAACGGCCAATCTCTTCAAAATAACCGTTTAGCTTGTTAACACGGTCATTATCACCTTTGCGCAAAAGCATAGCGCTTTTAACAAGGGATGGCGGTTCGTGTGTAATTAAATAATCCACCTTGCAATTTGCATCATCAAGCACCTTAGCACCCTCGGCCATTTCAAAAGCGGTAGGTTCTTCATCAATCCACCAGTTGCCAACCTCACGGCGCATATCCTTATCAATACTTTCGCCGCCGCCAAAGGTAAAAAATGTGTTGCCCTCTATATTAAAAATTTGGCCGCGCATAAGATGAATTAAATTACCCTTTATTCTATGTACCATACCACCGTGCCAATAGGTCACACGGCAACTGTTAATCTTTTCAAGGTTGTCGTGTGTGCCATCAACGAAAGCAGTAACAAAACGGCGGGTTGAAAGATAATCAATAACCTCTTTTTCTTGTTTGCCGCCGCCGAAAATATAACCAAAATCACCGCAGACAATAAGAACGTCGCCACTTTTTAGGCGCCTAAAAATTTTATCATACAAGCGTTCAATTTCGCCGTGCATATCACCCGTTACATAAACCAAATTTTTCACCTCTTTTTCAAAAAAACACTTTAAAAAAATAAGTATAGTTGATATAATATATATACTATACCACATATTCGGAGAGATTTCTATGGCAAAAAAGCTTTTTTCCATTATTTTTATATGTTTTTTTACATTTTTATCAGTTTTCGCCCCAATAAGCGCCTCAGCTTACGAATTTACAGGTCTTGAACTTACCGCAAAAGCAGGTATGCTGATTTCACTTGATACCGAAGAAATTTTATTTGAAAAAAATATTGACGAGAAGGTATACCCCGCTTCTATAACAAAAATTATGACTGCGGTGCTTATGCTTGAAAGTGACAAATTTGACCCACAAGCAAAAGTAAAAATAAACAAAGCCTGCCTTGACGTAGTTTTAGGCACCGGCCTTTCGGTTTCACTTTTAGAGCTTGGCGAAGAATTCACCCAATTAGACCTGCTTTATATGGTGCTGCTTTCCTCCTTTGGTGACTGTACCTACCTAGCGGCCGAAATTTTTGGTGGCAGTTACGAAAACTTTGTTAGTATGATGAACGCCAAAGCTGAGGAGTTAGGACTTACCGGCACACACTATTCCAACCCCGTTGGTCTTCACGAGGAAGAAACCTACACCACCGCAAGAGACACCTTTAAACTTACAAAATATGCATTACAGTACGACCTTTTTAAAACCGTAACATCCACTTCGCGCTATCGTTTCACTACTACAAAAGGAACAACACGCACCCTTTCTACCACCAACTTCTTGTTAGATAAAAACACAAATTATTATTATCAATACGCTTCTGGCGTTAAAACGGGCTACACCGACGTGGCAGGCCGTTGCCTAGTAAGCACTGCTTCTTACAACAATTACAATTATATGTGCATACTTTTCGGTTGTAAAAACAGTTCGCAAAAGCGTTACGATTTTGTAGAAACAAAAGAGCTTTATCGTTGGGCCTTTAATAACTTCTCTCGCAAAGAGGTTGCAAACTCTACCGAGCCCGTTTGCGAAATTCCCGTAGAGCTTTCGACCGAAGCCGATTTTGTTCCTTTATATTTTAAAAAACCATTTGTAACAATTTTACCAAACGCTGCTGACGATTCTACCCTTGTTGTTAAAACCAAACTTGTTTCCGATTCGGTTGAAGCGCCTATCAAAAAAGGTGATGTGCTTGGCGAAGCCGAAGTCTACTACGCTGAAAAAATTATCGGCAAGGTTGATTTAGTAGCGGGAAACGACCTTCAGAAAAGCACAATGCTTTCAGTTCTGCGACATATTAAAAACTTTTTCGTAAGCAAATATATGAAAATGATTTACGCCGCTATTGGCTTAGTAATAATAATTTTCATTCTTTGGTGCATTTTCTTAAACCTTGGCAAAAAGAAACGCAGAGTTCGCTATATTCCTTATAAAGACGGTAAATAACATTTTTAAAAAAACTTTCCCCTTAGCCGGCATTAGCCACGCTAAGGGGATTTTTTTGCGCTAAAATTTAAAAAGTGGGAACCAATGGTTCCCACTTTAAAAGAGATTTTTATTTAGTTAATTATGCAGTCTTCTTCTTGAAAACGAGTAAGAAAATCAAGCCTGCAACTACAACTAATGCAACGGCAGAAGCAACGATTACCCAAACAATCCAACCATTATCAGTAGGATCGGTGCTATCGCTTTTAACCACGGGGTCAAACTTCAACTTAGAAGTGATATCGCGGTTTTCTTCAATAACAACCTGTCTGAATACATATTTTGTGCCGTCGTCTAATACAGTGTAAAGTTCATAAGTACCAACAGGAATGTTTGCAAATGCAAAGCTACCGTTTGCGTCGGTTACAACATCACCGATATCGCCTAAAACAACCTTAAGGCCAGGAAGTGTATCTAAACGAGCATTATAAACTGTTGCAGCGAAGTTACCGGTGGGGATGATTTCCTCTTCTTCCCCTTCATCAGGTGCGTTTTCTTCAAGCAACTCATTTTGAATTTCTTCTAACATAGAAGTAAGATCAGAAACAACGTCAAATATAACAATATCATCTTGACCTATATAAGAAGAGAAGCCTGTTTCAATTTTCTTCTTGCCATCAACGAAATAGAGATCATAGAAACCTGTTAAAATTTTCTTAAAGCCAAACTCACCCTTAGAGTTTGTCTTAGTATCATAAGAATTGTCTTGAGATACCAATAAGAACTTAACGCCCTTAATTGGATTACCGTCTTGGTCTTTGAAGCTACCAACTACGTCAGCATAAGTGTCATAGTTTTCTTCAATATAATCTTCAGGATTCCACCATTCACCATCATCAGGGTCAGCTAAGTAAATAAGATGATCAATAAACTTAGAATCAACACTCATAACCGCAAGGTCTATTACTCCGTTAGTCCACTCAAGCAAACCGCTACCGCCTCTGGAGTCAGTGAAAACCCCACCCCAGAAATCGAAGTTAAGTGTTATATCATCAAGACCAGTATGAAGGTTGGGGTTTTTGATAAGATTTGTCTTCGGATCCTTAACGTTATAAACGTTACGATCAAAGATAACACCCATAGATGAAGGCGCTAAAGATACACCAAAGAAGGCATATTCATAAGGATATGTTTCGGGAATGGTAATCTCGGCAACAACCTTATAATAATTTTTATAAGGCTTTTTAGAAATAACCTTCATATCGTTACCCATAGGTTTACGGTCATGGTCTTCACGACAGGTTGGATATGAATCATCAAAATGAGATGCATAGATTGAATATTCAAATCTATAGGTTTCACCAGGTTCTATATCTGCGAAAGAAACTAGATTATTTGTACCGCCGCCACACTTGAAATAAAGCATCTTGTGTGAATCGTCTAATAATTCATCAATAGGCTTATCCGAAATTGTGTATGCACCAGAAGACTTAGATAAATCTACAACACCGTCTTTATCAGTAATTAACTTGCCGCCTAATTGGCGAATATAAGCAGTGGCTTTATCTTTAATATCAAATTTACCCGCTGCAGAACCAAATTGAATAAAATCTGGATCTTTGGTATTGCGAGTAATTAACCATTTACCACCACTAACTTTGAGATTTTCAAAATTAGTTTTTACAGCGTAAGGAAGGTTAATCTCATTTGAAATTATAAGTTGGAAAGCACCATTAAAGGTTGATGTGCCTAGAGATTTATTCAAAGACATTGATTTGGCATTTAATAAGTTAATATTAATATTACCATTAAAAGTGAAGTTATTATTTTCACCGATACCAGTTACAAGCAACGGTAAAGTTGCATCAGGGTTATCAACAAGAATGTTAATATCCTGTTCGTAAGTGCCACTCTTAAAGTAAGACATAATATAGAATTTACCTACTTTGAACTGACCTCTAATTTCAAGGTTAAACTCCTTGTTATGTTTAGCGGGAGCATTCTTTGCACCAATGTACAATTCGGGTAAATTTACAACAGAGCCTTTATCAAAAATAACATCGTAATGGTTCAAGCGAAGGTAACCATACATATATTCAACCTGGAATTCAACATTCTTAAATGTTATATTGCCCACTAAATCCATAAAATCGTATTCGTAAAGCTTACCTAATACATTTGGATTAGTTGAATCAAGTATTACGTCACAAGTATAAGGAACAGGCAAATTAGAATCGTCGGTCCAATTAACCTTTTCACCCGATTTAATAAACACGTAAACAGTATCGCCTGCACCATAGCCATCAGCTTGAATAAGACGTGTTACGTCAGAAAATGTTTTTACAGGATTTTCAAGAGTACCAGCACCAGCAGGACGCTTACCGCTGGGAACAGTTTTACCCTTAGCGCTTATAAAGTATGAATTTTCGGGATAAACAATTGGTGTCTCAGCAGCAACTAAATTTAAACCGATAGCTGCAAGATCATTAATGTTGATTTCACTATCACCATCAACAGCAGCCTTAATTTGGAATCTGAAATGAGTAGCTTCCGGAGCAGCTGCAAGCATTTCTTCAGCTGTGTAACCAACGCCGCCAGCTAACCAACCGCTCGAATTTACTCGAGTGCCAGCATTGTCAGAATACATTATAACATCAATAATATGACCTTCGCCGATTTCTATTTTATCATAATCGGCAATTTTAAGATATCCTTGTGTGCGTACAAGGCTTAATTCGGCTTCTGCATTCGAACCATCCTCGTCTGCGATACCACCATGTTCGAAAATAACATCTTGATATGCAGGAGTATCTTGAACAGCTGCAGAAACAGTGCCAAAAACACAAAGGCATGTGGTTGCAAGAATTGCTAAAGTAACCAAAATACTAAGTAGTTTGTAGATTTTCGTTTTCATAAAAATCCCCTTTTCGCATATTTTTTTTATTTATATAAAATATCTTACGATATTATTCCCATCTCTTAACACAGAAATGTTGATACAGTAGATATACACCGCCAATTAAAATCAATACAATAACGAAGTAAATCCATAGCATCGCCGAGCTCTTACCATAGACAGCGTCTTTAATAAGGTCATAAGCTACATCAACAAGCTTGTTATCCAAGCTTACGAATAACTCAATCATTGTATAAATAATTACAAGAGAGATGATATGCCTAAGACTGGGTACCGTAATAAACCAAAATTCTTCCCATTTGTTTGCACCTTCAATTTTTGAAACTTCATACATTGAGGGAGAAATACTTTGTAAACCTGCAAGGAAGAGAATTGTTTGTACACCGCACTTCCAAATCAAGCTGGTAGTATTTGCAAGTAAGAATATCAGTATCGGAGAAATCTCATCCGGAATGCCAAGTTCAAGAATGATATCGGCATAGTCTATTATACTGCCGGCTTTTTCAGTACCTGAAGAGAATATTGGAAGCTTAATAGTCGCACCGTTAAGAACATCCATTACTACCGAGTTAGAAATGATAATCGGCAAGAAGAATATTGCTCTAAAAACTGTTCTACCTTTAAATTTTTGATTAAGTAAAACTGCAAGAATAAGACTAAGAGAAATAATAATTGGTAACGAATAGCACATCATACCAATTGAATCACGTAAATAAGTTACGTAATTAGGATCTTCAGTAATAAGTTCTACAAAATAATCAAAACCTAAAAATTCAGTTTTAATATTGCCTACCTCAATGGAAACATCGTTAAATGCGTACCAAATAGAACTAACAAGGGGGAAAATAAAGAACAAGAGTAAACCTAAAGCCCAATGTGCGACAAAGGTATAACCTGCGCGGTTACGCACTCTTTCTAAACTTTTAACATTTTTCTTTGCCATTTTACCCCTCCTATCCTACTTTATATTCATAAGGCTGCAACTCGCCTACCGGGCTATCAGCAGCTTTGGTAGAAAGATTTGTATATATCACAACACCATTTTCAAACTCGGATTTAACTACAGTATTATTTACAAATTCATAATTCACCAATGCTGAATCGGTAACTGAATCATAAATTTCAATAAACTTATCTTTCACCAATATGTCGTTAATTTTTTTAACATTATCTTCAAAAACTGTAGCGTAAAGTTTGTATTCATCAAAATCGTCGGAATCTGCTACAAATCCATCAGTAAGGCAGAAGCTAACACCCATACCATATGCAACCGATTTTGCAACTTCCATTTTAAGATTGATTGAAGTATTAACCGGATCGGAATACATCGGTAAATATGAATGGAATACCATTTGATAGAACGGAATAGTATGGCTAAACGCATCATAATTTCCCGATGTTGCCGAAACATCAAATATTAAATCCGATGCAATAGCTGCATAAAGATTGCCGCCTGCAACCGCTGTGGTATAGCCATTCTTTTTAGAAGAATTGATAATTGCAGTTGCATCTTTTTCCATTTATAACGGTTAATATAAGTTGCTTTCTTATAGTCAGAATAAGCAAGTTCACCCAACGTGCCAAAACTTACACCCGTTGCCGAATATTTTTCGGCCTTCTTAAGTGCTTTCTCACCTGCAGTAATTAGGTTTCTACGTCCAAGCAGAAAGTAAACATTCTCTT
>JAFVTJ010000026.1 GCA_017503305.1 Clostridia bacterium | reverse complement strand
TTGGCTTTAGCCATTGCGCTTAGCACGCTTGTGTCCTTAAAGGCTATAGAAAAAGCCAACCTTTTGGATGATACCACCTGCACGGGCGAGTTTGTTGTGCTTGAAAAACCAACTAATAAGGGCGACTATTATTATACAACCGTTCAAGCGGTGGATTGTGCGCCTATTGAAAACGGGACCAAGCTTGCGATTACCTATAACAGTGGCGAAATGCAGTTAGGAGAATACATAAACGCCACACTTTCGCTTTCAAGTATGGAAAATGAGGATTTAAAATATTCCTTTTATAGTGAGCGCATACTTTTACGTGGGTATTTAAAAAGCTTTAGGCATACCGGTGAAAGCGACGGGGTTTTAACCGCGGTTGGCAGTGTGCGAGAGTGGATAAAGAATACTATTTTTAAATTTTACGGCAAGCCTGAAGCCGCTACTATGCTAGCACTTATAACCGGCGACAAAAGCTATTTTACCGATATCTTTTATAGCAATGTGAAATCAGCCGGCGTGGCGCACGTTATGGTGGTTTCAGGTATGCACTTGTCGATTATTATTGCCCTAGCGCTTTATTTTGCCAACAAGCTTTTTTACAACCCTTATTTTAAGGCGTTGGTAATTTGCGTTGTTACTATTGCGGTAATGGCGGTTTGCGGCTTTACGATGTCTATAATGCGTGCAGGCGTCACCTATCTTTTAATGGCGTTAGCCTTGGTTTTGGGGCGCGAAAACACACCCGAAAACACCCTTGGCGCCGCAGTTAGTATAATTTTACTCTGCAATCCATTGGCAATAAGAAGCGTGGCTTTTCAGCTTTCGGTACTTTCCACCTTTGCAATTTTGGTGGTGGCTTTGCCCGTGAGCGATTATCTTATAAATCACAAAATAATCAAGCGAAATTGGTTAAAAACAATAGTGCCAATGCTTTTAATAAGCCTTTCGGCTTTAATTTTCACTTCTCCCGTTACAATTTACGTTTTCGGCTACGTTTCTAACGTTTCGCTTATAACAAACCTACTAATATCCTGTGCGGTAAGTTTGGCTATGTATATCTGCCTTTTGGGCTTTTTGATACCCTTTTTAAGACCGGTGTTGTTTTTATTTAGTGATTTGTTGGTAAGGTATATAAATCTTGTTATAAACTTTTTTGGCAGCCTGCCATTTGCCACAACGCGAACACCCGAGTGGCTGGCTTTTGTAATGGTGGGTGTAATAATTATAATACTCGGCCTTTTAATTGCTTGTAAAGAGCGGCAAAAGGTGTTAAAATTAGAGGAAGTAAGAATTAAAAAATTTAAGGAAAGGGGAAAATTAAAATGGCAATCGTTAACGAAGCGGTCTTAAAGCAAAAGCTTAAAACAATCGGCGGCAACGTTTATATTTTGTTTGGTAATGACGGCTATTTAAAGCATACGTATGCTAAAAAAATCGGCAGCGCATGTGCTGAGGAGGACGATATTTTTAATTATCAAAAATTTTCTGGCGATTGCGATTTGCAGGACGTTTACGATGCGGTTTTGCAATTCCCCATGATGAGCGATAAAAAGTTTGTACTTCTTACCGATTATGATTTTGAATCGGCCGCGAAGTCCGATTTTGAAAAGCTTTGCACTATCTTGGCCGAAACGCCTGATTCTTGTGTGTTTGTTTTGTTGTTTGACGCTTTGCAAATAACTGCAAAGAAAAATACCAAGCTTAATAAACTGGTTGCCACGGCCGAAAAAAATAACGGTATTGCCGCTTGCTTAGATCACAGAACCTTGCCCGAGCTTGTAAAAATGCTTACAAACGGTGCTACAAAGCGCGGTTGCCGTTTTGACAGTGCGGCGGCAAAATATTTGGTAGAAACCGCGGGCGAGGATATCAATACCCTTAAAAATGAATTGGAAAAGCTTTGTGCTTACGTAAATAAGGGTGAAATTACAAAGCAAACGGTTGATTTGGTTTGCGCTAAAACGGTTGAGGCCAGTGTTTACAACCTTTCCAAGCAAATTGTTGAATGCAATTTGCAAAATGCTTTAAAGCTTTTGGATGAGCTTTTCTTTTTAAAGGTTGAACCAATCATTATTTTAAGCACCATTTCGGGCTTTTACGTTGATATGTACCGCGCATTTTTAGGTAAGGACCGCGGCCTTCAGTCTGATACAATAGCAAGCGATTTCGGCTATTTCGGGCGCGAGTTTGTAATAAGAAATGCCATTGCCGATGCTAAGCGTTTTGACGCTAATAAGTTTAATTTAAGCTTTGAAGCTTTGCGTGTGGCCGATAAAGCACTAAAGTCTTTTTCGAGTAATCCACGTATTATACTGGAGCAATTGATAGTTAAGCTATCTTATATTGTGGTTAAGGGTGAGAGTCTTGATTAAGCTTAGCATGCCCATTATAGTTGAGGGCAAGTATGACAAAATCACCCTCGAAAACGTGGTAGATACCCTTATTATCGCTACCAACGGGTTTGCCATTTTTCGTGATAAGGAAAAGTGTGAGCTTATAAAAACCTTTGCCTTGCGAGAGGGTATTATTGTGCTTACCGATAGCGATTCGGCCGGTAATATGATACGAAATCACATTAAAAATATTGCTAAGGACGGCAAGGTTTTTAATTTGTATATACCGCGTATTAAGGGTAAGGAAAAGCGCAAAAGCACCGCTTCAAAGGAAGGCGTTTTGGGGGTTGAAGGGCTTTCAAAGCAGCAGCTTACCGAGGTTTTCGAAAAAAGCGGCATCACCGTTTCCGCCCCTTGCGAGAATGGTAAAAAAATCACTAAAACCGATATGTATTTTTACGGATTTTCGGGTTGCGAAAATGCGGTGCAAAACCGAAAAACGCTACTTAATTACCTCGACTTACCCGATAATTTGTCGGCTAATGCAACCCTTGACGTGATAAACACAATACTAACGTTTGAAGAATTCGAAAAGGCGGTGGAGGAATGTCTAAATCGTGGGGACAAAAATTAAAGCTTATTGCCGTGCTTGATGTTTTGCGCGAGCATAGTGATGAAGAAAATCCTATTACGGCTTCTGCCATTTGCGACCTTTTGGCTGAACGTGGCATTACTGCCGAGCGCAAATCGGTTTATGCCGATATAGAGGCTCTTACCGATTACGGCTATGATATTGTGCGTTCATATTCGCCAAAGGGCTTCTTTTTGGGTGGCCGCGAATTTGAAGAGGCCGAAATATACCTGCTTTCAGATGCGGTGCGAACGGCAAAATTTATAAGCCCGAAGAAAACCCGCGTGCTTGTTAAAAAGTTGGGTTCGCTTTTAAGCCGCGGACAAAGAAAAAAGCGAGAAAAGGATATTTATTTTAATCCGTCGCAAAAGTGCTCTAATGAAGAAATTTTTTATAATATTGACACTATTTCACAGGCGATAAGACAAAATAAAATGGTGGAATTTGATTACGTGTCACGCGAGCTTAAGGGCAGAGAATTTGTAGACGTTATTAAAAGGCTATGGGTAAGTCCTTATGCACTTACCTGGCAGGACGACCACTATTACCTTATTTGCAATTTTCAAAAATACGATAACCTTGTGCACATGCGTCTTGACCGTATGAGCAAGGTTAAAATACGTAAGGAAGCGGCAAGGCATTTTAGTGAGGTTAGCGAATATACCGACTTTTTTGACGTTGCCGATTATACCAATAAGATTTTTGGAATGTACACTGGCAACATACAAACAATAGAACTGTGCTGCAAGAAAAAACTTGCCAA
>JAFVTJ010000025.1 GCA_017503305.1 Clostridia bacterium | reverse complement strand
TTGTTCGTAAGTCACCTTTAGAGTAATTTGGCATAATATAGTTTAGGGGTTGCAAAGTGATATATCCAAAACTGCAAACGGCGGTAAAATCATTTTATCTTTAAAATAACCGTTTCCCCTTTTATATAAGAGAAACCGTCCCAAAAGGACGGTTTCTTGTTGTTTAATGAATAATGAATAATTAAGATGCCTTCGACACAGATGTAAATGCTTTATCTATCTTTAAAAATTAATTTATTAATTCCGAATTACGCATTACGCATTACGAATTATATTTATTCTTTCCTGCAAAGCCTTAACCCTTTCCCCATCTGCCGAATCTAAATTGCCGAACGGGAATTCTAACCCCATATTGTCATACTTGGTTTGGCAAATTTTTTTAAAGGGCAAAAGCTCGATTTTCTCGAACTTATAAGGCTTTAAAAGAATTACTAGCGCTTCTAAGTCGGATTCGCTATCGTTAATAGTGGGAATAATAACCTGGCGAATACGCGTAGGTATTGCCTGTTCGCTCAAATACCCCAAAAATTCAAGCGGGGTTTTGATACTGCAACCGACGTATTTTTGGTAGCGCTCATCATCCGCATACTTAATATCAAGCATACAGTAATCGGTGTATTTAAGCAGTTCTTTAACCTTATCATTAAAGATACAACCACTCGTATCAAGGCAGGTGTTTATGCCTTTTTGCTTTGCTTTTTTAAATATTTCGGTCGCAAATTCGGCTTGCAATAGCGGTTCACCACCCGAAAGGGTTATGCCGCCATCTTTTCCAAAATATTCTTTATATTTAAGCACACGCTCTATTATTTCATCGGCCGAATATTTACTCCCGCCCGATATATCGTGGGTTTCGGGGTTGTGACAGCAACCGCACCTTAAAGGACAACCCTGCAAAAACACCACGTAGCGAATACCGGGACCATCAAGCGTGCCTAAAGACTGAAAAGAACTGACTTTCCCCAGTCGAGAGCCTCGACACGCAATTTGCGTACTGAGGTTCTTATTATTTACAATTTTTTCCTCGCATTCCGAGTTAGTTATGAACGTTTGCACAATTACATAACCTCGTGGAAGGTGCGGCTTATAACCTCTTTTTGCTGCTCTTTTGACAACTTATGGAAGTTAACCGCATAACCCGAAACACGTATAGTCAAGTTGGGGTATGCATCAGGGTTATTAAAGGCTTCTATCAAGGTTTCGCGGTTGAGCACGTTTATATTGATATGGTGCGCCTTTTTAGAAAAATAGCCATCCATAATTGCAACAAGGTTATTGATTTGCTCGCCTTTATCCTTGCCGAGTGTTTGCGGAGTGATAGAGAAGGTATTTGAAATACCGTCACGGCAGTCGTCATAGCTGATTTTAGCAACCGAATTAAGCGAAGCCAACGCGCCGTTTTCTTCGCGGTTGTGCATGGGGTTAGCACCGGGGGCAAAGGCGTCGCCTGCTTTTCTACCATCAGGAGTGGCGCCCGTATTTTTACCATACATAACGTTTGAAGTGATTGTAAGCACCGAAAGGGTATGCACAGCATTGCGGTAGGTAGGTGTTTTGCGAAGCTCAGTAATGGTCTTGTGTGTAATTTCTTTGGCAATAAGGTCAACACGGTCGTCATCGTTGCCAAATTTGGGGAAATCGCCCTCGGTTTCAAAATCTACAATATATCCGTTTTCATCCTTAATAGGCTTAACCTTAGCGTATTTAATAGCGCTTAAAGAGTCCGCCATAACCGAAAGACCTGCCACGCCGAAAGCCATAAGGCGTTCTACCTTAGTGTCGTGCAAAGCCATTTGAGACTTTTCGTAAGCGTATTTATCATGAGTGCGGTGGATTATATTCATTGTGTTAACGTAAAGCTTTGAAAGCCAAGCTAAATACTCATCCACACGCTCGCTAACTTCATTATAATCGAGCACATCGCCGCCGATTACCGACTTTTGCGGACCAATATAAATACCGCTTGTGGTGTCATAACCGCCGTTTAAAGCGATAAGCAACAATTTTGGCAGGTTGCAACGCGCACCAAAGAACTGCATCTGCTTGCCAACACGCATAGCTGAAACACAGCAAGCGATAGCATAGTCATCGCCATAAATCGGGCGCATAACGTCATCGTTTTCGTACTGGATAGAGTCGGTATCAATAGAAACCTTAGCGCAGAACTTTTTAAAGCCGCGTGGTAAGCCTTCAGACCATAAAACAGTCAGGTTAGGTTCGGGTGAAGAGCCTAAAGTGTAAAGTGTGTTAAGAATACGGAAGCTAGACTTTGTAACCAAAGTACGTCCGTCCTCACCCATACCGCCTACAGCTTCGGTAATCCACATTGGGTCACCGCCAAAAAGCTCGTTATATTCGGGTGTGCGAAGGTGTCTTGCCATACGAAGCTTCATAACAAAGTCGTCGATAATTTCCTGCGCACCTTCTTCGGTTAAAGTGCCGTTTTTAATATCGCGTTCAATATAAATATCAAAGAAGGTGCTGACACGGCCCATACTCATAGCCGCGCCATTTTGCTCTTTAATAGCGGCAAGGTATGCAAAATAGGTCCACTGTACTGCTTCGCGGGTGTCGCGAGCGGGCTTTGAGATGTTATAGCCGTACATT
>JAFVTJ010000024.1 GCA_017503305.1 Clostridia bacterium | reverse complement strand
GGTAACGGCGTTCCCGAAAACTCGCTTGAAGCCTTCGGTTTGGCTGTTAAAAATGGTTACGGTATTGAATTAGACGTTCAATTATCACGCGACGGCGAGGTTGTGGTTTTTCACGATGGCACCCTAAACCGAATGACCGGTGTGGATAAAAACGTAATCGACCTTACCCTTGCAGAACTTAAAGAACTAAATCTTTTAGATAGCAACCAAAAAATCCCCACTTTCAAGGAAGTTTTGTCGCTTGTGGATGGCAAAATACCCTTGCTTGTTGAAATTAAGGGTGACACCTTTGATTTTTCGGTTTGCCCCAAAGTAGCCGAAATTTTAAAGGAATATAAAGGCGATTATTTAATCGAATCCTTTAACCCATTTATTGTAAGGAAAATGAAAAAATACTTGCCTGACGTTCTTTACGGTCAATTATACTACAACAGATGCCGTGATAAAAAGAGTTATAATCTTTTAAACTTAACCTACACGGGTATGATGTTAAACGTTATTTCCCGCCCGGACTTTTTAGCCTACGATAAGCACAGCCGAAATTCGATTTTTGTAAAGCTTGTGACAAAGCTTTACAAAAGGCCAAAATTTGTGTGGACACCAAAAGGAAAAGAAGAAATCGAGCTTGCAAAATCTTTAGGCGAAAATCCAATATTTGAAATTAACAACTAATAAAAAAGCGAACGAGTTTAAATCGTTCGCTTTTAATTTATGCCATCACAGTTTTAATTTCTATTTTATCCTTTGCGGTGGCGGTAATAGTTTTTATACTGCCTTCACCGTTAGCCACAATAATATCAACTACTTGACTTTCAAGCTCACGGCGGATAATGTTGCGAAGCTCACGAGCACCTCGTTTACCACCGTCGCACTTATCGGCTAAATATTCACACACCTTGTTATCGTACGAGAATTCAATAAGCTTTTCTTTTAAAGCTTCCTTTAATTCGTCCAACATAAGTGAAGATATTTTAACAAGTGTTTCGCGTGATAAGGGCGAGAATACCACAATTTCATCCACACGGGCAATAAATTCGGGTCGCAAGAATTCTTCCAAAGCCTTTATTGCCTTTTCTTTAGAAGCTTCGCCTACGGTTTTGCCAAAGCCTAAAATATTATCCTGCTTTTGACTACCCGCGTTAGAGGTCATAACAACAACGGTGTTTTCAAAATTAACGGTACGGCCTTGCGCATCGGTAACCTTGCCTTCGTCAAGAATTTGCAAAAGAATGTTAAGCACGTCGGGGTGAGCCTTTTCAATTTCATCAAAAAGCACTACCGAGTAGGGCTTTCTTCTAACCTTTTCGGTCAACTGACCTGCTTCATCGTAGCCCACGTATCCGGGAGGCGCACCGATAATACGTGATACTGAGTGCTTTTCCATAAATTCAGACATATCAAGTCTTATTAAGGTTTCGGGTGTGGAGAAAAGCTGTTCGGATAATACCTTAACAAGCTCGGTTTTACCAACACCTGTGGGACCTACAAATATAAATGATGCAGGACGGCGAAGATTGCTTGTCTTAACGCGAGAACGTTTAACAGCGTTTGCCACTAACCTTGTAGCCTCGTTTTGACCGATAATTCGTGCATTGAGTGCATCCTCAAGAGTTGCCAATTTTTTAAGGTCGCTTTCTTGAATTTTGGATGCAGGAATACCTGTCCACAATTCAATTACCTTAGCAATATCCATATCGGTAACGGTATTATTAAGCGCAGACGAGCAAAGCTTTTCGGATAATGCCTTATATTTTTCAAGGTCAGCCTTTAACAATGCTTGCTTTTCATAGTCGGGGTTTTCAACGTCAAGCTCTAATTCTTCCAATTTTACCGAATATTCAGCCACCTTTTTGTTGGCTACATATAATTCGTCAATTGCTTTGTTAGCAAGGCTCGCACAAGCACACGCTTCATCAAGCAAATCTATAGCCTTATCAGGCAAGTAACGGTCGGTTACATATCTTTCTGAAAGGATAACGGCCTTTTTAACAATATCATCAGGAATAACAACATTATGGAAGCCTTCATAATAGCCCTTAACACCCATTAAAATTTCTTCCGCTTCGGCTAGAGAAGGTTCTTCAATCGTAACGGGTTGGAAACGACGCTCAAGCGCGGCATCCTTTTCGATATATTTTCTATATTCCTTAAAGGTGGTAGCGCCAATAACCTGAATTTCACCGCGAGAAAGCGCAGGCTTTAAAATATTGGCCGCATTCATAGAGCCCTCTGCCGAGTCACCGGCGCCCACAAGGTTGTGAATTTCGTCAATGAAGAGAATTATATTCCCTGCTTCTTTAATTTCGCTTACAAGGCCTTTTACGCGGCTTTCAAACTGACCGCGGAACTGTGTGCCTGCAACAAGGCCTGTAAGGTCTAAAAGATAGATTTCTTTATCTAAGAGTCTTGCAGGGGCTTTTCCGTTTGCAATTTGAAGTGCCAAGCCTTCGGCAATGGCGGTTTTACCGACACCGGGCTCACCAATAAGGCAAGGGTTATTCTTAGAACGGCGCGATAAAATTTGAATGGTGCGGTAAAGCTCCTTATCTCTGCCGATAATCACGTCAATTTGACCTTGTTTGGCCTTATCGGTAAGGTTTGTACAATACTGTTCAATAAACCTGCGACGTTTTTTCTTGTCCTTTTCAGGCTTTTTGTCTTCCTTTTCCTTGGTTTCAGCCTTTTCGGTGTTACCACCCATATTGCCGAAAATTTTATTAAGAAAAGGCATTGCAGGTGCGGTGCCTAAATCAAAGGTTTCGTCGTTTAATTCGGCATCGTCGTTTTCTTCGTTAAGCGCCATAATATCCATAAATTGTTCGCTCATTTGCTCAATATCCTCGTCGGATATATTCATCCTTTTAAGCATATCCTCAACTGGCTTCAGCCCCATTTCCTTAGCGCAAACAAGACAAAGACCGTTTGGCTCGGCACTAGGGTTAGACATATCCGAAACAAAGACTACTGCCGGACGCTTCTTACATTTGGAACACATTTTCATTTTCTAAATACTCCTAAAATACGTTGGTTAAAAGATTAAATATATATGCATTTGCAATATTTTCACTATTAAAAATCCAAAGTCCGTTGGGCACAAACTTAACAATCAAATTAATTGCATTGCAAAAGATTAAAGCAATTATCAAGCCCTTAACAACACCCAAAGCGCCGCCTAAGAACCTGTTTATTTTGCCCACAAGCTTAAAGGAAAATAGCTTATTTAAGAAATTGGCTATAATTCTCACAAAGAATAAAAGCACGATTATAAGTATTACAGAATAAAATATTTCTAAAACCGTTACAACCGCAGGCTTTATAAGCTCTTGCGAAATTTTTTGCAAGGTTTCCTTTGCATCTATTTTCGTATCATCGGATACAACGTTGCTGATTTTTTCCTTGCTAATACCAAAATCATCGGCGTTATCGGTAATAAAGGTGGGTAAGGATTCCCAAATCGAATCCGCAGCGCGATCGCCGCCTTCAATCACCAAATCACCTGCCGCATTAACGACAGAAGGCTCAATAGCCTTTTGATATGTAAGGTCGGCTAAAGGATTAACCGCCACCGCCACCACGGCAATTACCACAGCAAAGCCAATAAGCCGCGTTAAAGCCTTAACAAAGCCCTGCCTTGCTGATATTATAATCATAAATACAAAAATTGCAACAATTATTAAATCAATTAAAATACTCATACTCTTTCTCCTATTCCAATTTGATTCTTTCGATTGTATTATCAGTAACAATTGCCATGGCACTTTGCCCTAACGGACAAATTCGTTTAACACCAAAGCCACACTCACCTTGACGCAAGAAGGAACCATCGTTATCGAGGATATATGCCTTGGTATCGCTTGTGCAATAGATATGTTGATTCTTAATGGCAAAATCAGTAATCGAGCCCTTAAACTGAATTTCTCTTTTAAGCTTACCGTTTTTTGTAAATATAGCAAAGCGGTTATCGGTTTTATCGTTTTCACGATTATAAAGCACCGCTAAACCGTTATTACCAACCCTAAACATTGAGGTGTTATATTCATTTTTATATTGTGTGGTTTTAAAATTCGACCACCTAATAAAATTATACTCGTTAGCTGTAAGCACCGAAAATCCACTTCTAAAGGAGGTATCAATAGTGAAAACCGCCGTACCTTCATAAGTTTTTTCAAACTCGGGCGTGGAAGAGTTAAGACTTAACACGCTAAGCTTTGAATTATATGTGCCCACGTTTGAAGAAATGGTAGAAACGGCTATTTTTTTGCCCGTTGGTGCTACTGCCACATTGTTAACCAAGTCCTTTGAAGAAAACCACTCGTACACCAGTTCGCCATTCTTTTTATAAACGTCAACCTGAGCGGCATAGCTTTCAGACTCAGTTACAAAGGCGTAGGTGCCGTTATCGCCAATAGCGGCATTTTTAATTTTTCTTTTAGTTTCAACCGAAGACTTTAAACCGTTAAGATTAAAAATTAAAGCCTTATTACCGTTTTGCGCAAAAATGAGTGCGCGCGTATCAGAGGTTTTTAACACAGGGTTTTCAAAGCCGTGGGTATAAGAAAAAAGCTTTTTACCACCCGAAGAATAGCCTTCTATACTATTATTCGAAAGCAAATAATAATATGAGCCACCGGATACCAAATTAACAGTATCGCTACCCTCTAGCGAAAGCGGATAACCACCGCTACCTATAAGAGCCAAGCTATTGGAAACTGTTTCTACAATGCCTGCAGGCATTATAAACTGACAAATCACAACAACTATAGTTATTACGCTTAAAGCAGCTAAGAGCACTCTATTATTTCTTTGAATTTTAAACTTTTTACCCCTTACAACCCGCATATCTTTTTTTACGGGCGGCTTATTATGGGTTGAAGACATTTCGATATTTTCTACCTCGTCCTTGCGTTTAACCCGTTTTTTGCTCATTTTAGGGGCGGATTTAAAAGCGCTTCGGCGCTTTCTTTTATATTCAGCCATATTTCACCTTTAATAATGTACTTTTTCTAAAAACAAACCTTGTGCAGGTGCGGTAACCCCTGCTTTTTCGCGTTGCTTAGATTCTAATATAAACGGTATTTCCGAAACAGAAATTCTTCCGTCGGACACTGCAACCGCAGTACCTACAATAATTCTTACCATATTGTATAAAAAGCCATCGGCAGTAACGGTTAAGATTACATCATCGCCCTGCTTTTCAACGCGACATTCACTTATAGTGCGAACGGTATTTTCCACCGACCTGCCCGAAGAAGAAAAAGCATAAAAATCGTGCGTACCGATAATAGCCTTCGCAAACTCGTTCATTTTTTCAATATCTAATTTTCTTTCAATAGCCCAAGAATAACGCGATTTAAAAGCATCCTTTTTATTGCTGTTATAAATATGGTAGCAATAGGTTTTACCGCGAGCGTTATACCTTGCGTGAAAATCGCTTTCCACCTGCTTACAGTCGGTAACTGCAATATCAGGCGGCAAAAGTCCGTTAAGTCCACGCAAAAATGCATCCTCGGGTATAGTATCCTCGCAGTCAAAGTGACAGGTAAATTCCTTAGCGTGAACACCCGCATCGGTACGCGAGGTGCCGGTTAAGGCTACCTTTCGCTTTAATATCTGCTCCAAAGCATCACACATAACACTTTGGACGGTTATAGCGTTATTTTGCACCTGCCAGCCGTGATAGGCGGTGCCGTCGTATGAAATTGTAAGTAGCATTCTTTTCACAAGGGCACCTCCTCAAATGCGTTATAATAATATATTGATTACAATTATTCCACCGCAAAAAGCTAAGGTAACAATTGCTAAAACGTAATCTCTAAATTTTATCTTTAATTGCTTCATACGGGTTTTGCCCTCGCCACCGTTGTAGCAACGGCATTCCATAGCCTCGGCAAGCTCGTAAGCACGGCGTATAGAAGAGTTTAAAAGCGGTATTAAAATTGGTATTAGCGCCTTTACACGCTGAGTAATACTACCGCTTTCAAGGTCGGCACAGCGAGCCTTTTGCGCATTCATAATCTTGCCGGCTTCCTCAACCAAGGTAGGAATAAAACGAAGGGCAATAGTCATCATAAGCGCCAAGGTATGCACCGCATTTTTAAGCCCTATAAACCTTAAGGGGCTTAGCAAGCTTTCAATTGCATCGGTCAAATCGTTAGGTGTGGTGGTGTAGGTAAGCGATGAGCTTACTACAATGAGCAGCACTATCCTAAGTGACATAAAAATCGCTCTGTAAAGGCCGTCATAAGTAAGTGTTAATTTCCACCAATGAAAAATCACTTCGCTTTCGGCGCTGCCGTAAAACATATTTATAAGCGATGTCAAAATAATTATTGGTAAAATTGCCTTAAGATTTTTAAGATACATTTTAAGCGGAATTTTAGAAACCAAAGCCACTGTCACAACAAACAAAAGCGACAACAGTAACGCCCACATATTTTGCGAAACAAAGATAAAAACAACCGCTAAAATTAAAAGCAGTATTTTAACCCTTGGGTCAGCTTTATGAATTACCGAATTGGTTTCAAAATATTGTCCAAAGGTGATGTCCTTAAGCATTGTGAACACCTGCCTTTATATTTTTTAACACTTCAACCGCTCTTTCAACCGTAAAGACATCATCCGGCAGATCTATTCCCTGCTTTTTAAGTTGGTCAAAAACACGTGTAACTATGGGGGAATTAAGCCCCATTTCGCGCAAAGCGTCGCCCTGCTTGAATATATTTTCGGTCTTGTCGCACATTGCAAGCGCGCCCTTATTCATAACAAGCAGCTTATCGGTTATTTGTGCCATATCCTCCATATTGTGAGAAATAATAATCACAGTAGCATTGGTGGCTTCGCGGTATTTATAAATTACATCAATAATGTCCTCACGGCCCTTAGGGTCAAGACCTGCGGTAGGTTCATCAAAAACGATGATTTTAGGGTTCATAGCCATTACACCGGCAATAGCCACCCTGCGCTTTTCACCGCCCGACAAATCAAAGGGCGATTTTTCTAAAAATTCATCTTTTACGCCTATAATCTTGCAGGTTTCACGAATTCTTTTATCCAACTCTTCGCCTGAAAGACCCATATTTTTAGGACCAAAGCCAATATCTGCATAAACAGTTTCTTCAAAAAGCTGATATTCGGGGTATTGGAAAACAAGCCCCACTTTTGAGCGGACCTTTCTGATTTCCTTAGGTTTTTCCCAAATATTTTGTTCTTCTATAAAAATTTCGCCGTTTGTAGGCTTTAAAAGGCCGTTAAGGTGTTGCACCAGGGTAGATTTACCCGAACCCGTATGACCGATTATACCTACAATTTCACCCTCATCTACGCTAAAGCTAACGTCACGCACGGCATCGTTGATAAATGGTGTGTTGCCGCCGTAGGTGTGGGTTAAATTTTTAACCTCTAGTATTGACAATTACCTTTCCTCCAAGCACAAGGCTATCGCCTTTGCCGTTTCCTCAATCGACAAAACATCGGTTGAAACATCAAATCCATTTTGTTTTAAAGCGTATAAAAGCTCGGTTGTTTGCGGAACCGAAAGTCCAACCAATTTTAGCTGACTTACGTTTTTAAATATTTCTTTAGGTGTATTATCAGAAAGTATAACACCATCGTTCATAACCATTACCCTGTCGGCATTTTCGGCCTCTTCCATATAGTGAGTGATAAGCACAACCGTAATATTTTTTTCTTTGTTTAATTTATGCAAGGTTTTAATTATCTCGGCCCTGCCCACAGGGTCAAGCATAGCGGTAGGCTCGTCCAAAATTAAGCATTCGGGCTGCATTGCAATTATACCCGCAATAGCAATTCTTTGCTTTTGTCCGCCCGAAAGATGATGCGGTGTGGATTCTCTGAATTCATACATACCAACGCTTTTTAAGGCCTCATCCACACGTTCACGAATCACACTAGGCTCTAGCCCCAAATTTTCAGGTCCAAAGGCCACGTCCTCTTCAACAATAGACGCTACAAGCTGGTTATCAGGGTTTTGGAAAACCATACCCACTCTTCGCTTTACTTCTATTTCGGTTTCTTCGTTAGCGGTGTTAATGCCATCAACCAAAACCTCGCCGCTTGTGGGCTTTAAAAGGCCGTTAAGCATTTTCGCCAAGGTTGATTTACCTGAGCCGTTATGACCCAAAATTACTGTAAAGCTGCCGCGTTCAATAGCAAAAGAAACACCATTAACAGCAGTATGCCTTACGTCTTCATCGGTATATTCGTAAAAAACGTTTTTTACTTCAATAATATTATCCATTTTCACTAGTCCAAATCGTAGTATTACCGCAAGGCATTGAAATGCCTTTTTCGGTTATAGGCAAGCCTATTTCATCGGTGTAAACCTTGCCTGTGCGACCTTTAACCACGTATTCCGAAACCATATAATCAAGAATAGTGTGCGAAAGACCGCCCGTGTAAGAATTTAAAAAGAAGAACAAAGCATTGTCCGATAAAAGCTTGGCCGTTTCGGTTAAAAGCTCGGTAAGTTGTTGTTCAAGCTTCCAAACCTCGCCATTGGGACCTCTGCCGTAAGAGGGAGGGTCCATAATGATAGCGTCGTACTTTTTGCCGCGTCTAATTTCACGCTTAACAAACTTTAAGCAGTCGTCCACAAGCCAACGCACGTTACCGTCACTGAGGCCCGATGCAGCGGCATTTTCCTTAGCCCATTGCACCATACCCTTAGATGCGTCAACGTGGGTAACGCTAGCCCCTGCCGAAAGACAAGCAACCGTAGCACCACCTGTATATGCAAAAAGATTAAGCACCGAAATTTCTCTACCCGCGTTTTCAATAAGCTTTTTAGCCAGGCTCCAGTTAACCGCTTGTTCGGGAAAAAGACCCGTATGCTTAAAGCCCATAGGCTTTAATCTAAAAGTAAGGTCGTGGTAATTAATGCTCCAAACATCAGGCACCTTTTTCCATGCTTCCCAATGACCGCCGCCCGAATTTGAGCGGTAATATTTTGCGTGAGCATTATACCAAAGCGGATTTTTACGCTCGCCCGACCAAATAACCTGCGGGTCGGGACGGATAAGTATAATATCGCCCCAACGCTCGAGCCTCTCGCCCGAATCGGCGTCTATTAGTTCATAATCCTTAAAGCCTTCAACACTTCTCATAAAATAATCCTTTAAAACATTGATTGTTGATTTGTATTGTTGTTTTCAATTCCCAAATGGTCGTACGCGAGTTTTGTAACACAGCGACCGCGAGCAGTACGTGTCAAGAAACCGATTTGCATTAAATACGGCTCATAAACGTCCTCGATAGTAACCGCTTCTTCACCTAAAGCCGCCGCCAAGGTGTCAAGGCCTACGGGACCGCCCGAATAATTGGTGATTATAGTCGATAGCATCTTGCGGTCAAAATCGTCAAGACCTAATTCATCAATTTCAAATCGTGCCAATGCTGATTGCGCCACGCTTTCGGTAATAACACCATTGAATTCAACCTGTGCAATATCACGCACACGGCGTAAAAGACGGTTTGCAATACGGGGTGTACCGCGTGAACGGGATGCGATTTCCAACGCGCCGTCGTGCTCAATTTCTATCCCTAAAATCCCTGCTGAACGGGTTACAATTTGGGCTAACTGCTCGGGTGTGTAGAGTTCCAATCGTAAAAGCACACCAAAGCGGTCGCGCAAGGGGGCGGTAAGCTGACCCGAACGGGTAGTAGCGCCAACCAAGGTGAAGTGCGGAACGTCAAGTCTTATTGATCTTGCTGAAGGGCCCTTGCCGAGAATGATATCAAGCGAAAAATCCTCCATAGCGGGATATAAAATTTCTTCAACGTTACGGGAAAGGCGGTGAATTTCGTCAATAAACAAAACGTCGCCCTCGTTAAGTGAGGTGAGAATTGCCACCAAGTCGCCCTGTTTTTCAATAGCGGGACCCGAGGTTACACGAAGGTTAACCCCCATCTCCTTAGCAATTATGCCCGAAAGGGTGGTTTTACCAAGGCCTGGAGGGCCGTAAAGCAAAACGTGGTCAAGGCTTTCTTTTCTTTGTAAAGCCGCCTTGATGTATATTCTTAAATTTTCCTTAACCTTATCCTGTCCGATATAGTCATCAAGCGTTTTGGGGCGAAGAGATAGCTCCCCCTCGTCCTCGTGGTAGCTATAATCGGGTGAAACGATACGGTTTTCAAAATCCATTTCTTGTTCTATCATTTACTATATCCTCCTTGCGAGAGTTTTTAATGCCTGCTTAATAAGATCTTCGGTAGAAAGCGCAGGGTCTAGCTTGCCAATCGCCAAAGATGCTTCGCTTTGGGTGTAACCGAGCGATACAAGTGCTGAAACTGCCTCTTTAGTGTTGCTGTTTACGGTAGCGTTACCCACAGCCTTGATTACTAGTGTATCGCCCGATTGTAAAGAGCCAACCTTATCCTTAAGCTCTAAAACAATTCTTTGAGCGAGCTTAGGGCCTACACCGCTTGCTGCAGTAAGCGCCTTATAATCGCCACTTGCAACGTAAAGAGTTAATTGCGAAGCCGTAAATTCCGACAATAAAGCAAGTCCCATCTTAGCGCCAACACCGTTAACCGAAGTCACAAGCTTAAAGGCATCCAATTCTTCAATATCGCG
>JAFVTJ010000023.1 GCA_017503305.1 Clostridia bacterium | reverse complement strand
TCTCTTCGGGCAAGCTATCACTACACGAAATTTTGGGTTGCGTAGTAATGTTCATCGCCATAATCGTCGCCCAAATCCCCGAATTATTGCAAACAAAAAATTCGTAATTCGTAATGCGTAATGCGGAATTATTTTATGAATCTATATAGATATATTGTAGGGGTCATTCACGAATGACCCGTAGCAATAGATGAAATTAAACGGTCGATTCGTGAATCGACCCTACAAAGTGCTGCAAAACTTGTTTGTAGTTATGCACACACATCCCTACAACGTAACAATACAACAATATAAACAGCAAAAAAGATATGAGTGAATTTTATCACTCATATCTTTTTTATTTTATTCTATAAATTATAATTTAATTTCATATCCGCCAACGGGACGAATTGAAAGCACACTGCAAGTGTTTTCACCGTAAACGGCTTCAATCATTTGCTTGTAATCAGCGAGTCTTTCGGTGGGGATATAGCACTGAATTGTACCTGCAAAGCCTCCACCGTGAACACGGCAAGCACCTTCGCCGTTTAAGAACTGCTTTGTAAGGGCAATGCCGAGGGATAAGCCCTGTTCCTTAACGTTGCTGGTAGAATAAAGGTTTTGCAAATAATCGTAAGATGACTGACCCGATTCGTTAACAAGCTTTAAGAAAGCGTCGAAATCGCCCTTTAAAAGTGCTTCACGTTGCTTTAATACTCTTTCCTGCTCGTTAAAGAAGTGGAATGCACGAAGAACGGCACGCTCGCCAAATTCCTTGCGTAAAGAAGCCAAAGAAGCATAGAACTTGTCTACATCGGCATCTCTAAGGAATTCAACACCCAAAGCGTTGCTTATCTGCTTACATTCGATAGTAATATCGGCATAGTCTTGTGTTAAGTTAGCGTGGTTTCCGCCTGTGTCAACAACACAAAGAGTGTAGCCAAACTTTCTTATGTCAAGGTCGATTTTTTCGGTAATCGGTTCACTGGGATTATTAAAATCAGCGTATGTAAAACCACCAAGCGAAGAAGCCATTTGGTCCAAAAGACCGCAAGGCTTGCCGAAATATTCACGCTCAGCAAATTGGCTAATTTTAGCAATTTCAATAGCATCAACCTTATTTTCGGCGAAAAGGCCGTTAAGGATATTTGCTATCAACACTTCGAAAGCGGCAGAGGAAGAAAGACCCGAGCCCTTTAAAACGTTTGAGGTTGTGTACGCGTTAAAACCGCTAAGCGCATAACCTAATGAATCAAACTTAGCGCAAACGCCACGAATAAGTGAGCAAGCGCGACCGATTTCTTTTTCTTTAATACCAAAATCGCCAACATTAATGACGTCCATATCGTAACCCTTGGATTTAATGCGGATTACATTATCATCATTTTCGCCTACGATAGCAATAACGTCCATATCAACGCCGCCTGCTACAACGCTGCCGTGCTGATGGTCGGTGTGGTTGCCGCCTACTTCGGTTCTGCCGGGGGCAGTAAAAATGCGAACGCTCTCACAGTCGCCATAAATTTCCTTATATGCGTCACAAGCTTCAGAGAAGCGTACCTTTGCAACTGCTACGTCGGGGTAAAGCATTGCGAATTGGTCATCATATTTGCCGTTTTGAATATTTACTTTAACTTCGTTTAAAGTCATTTTTGTCACCCTTACTGAGAAATGATTTTAACAGTGTCGCGTGCGATTGCAAGCTCTTCATTAGTGGGAATAACGTAAACAGAAACCTTACTGTCGTCGGTAGAAATTTTAATTTCTTCACCGTAGGTATTATTGTTTTCTTCGTTAACCTTAATGCCTAAATAACCTAAGCCTTCGCAAACATATTTGCGTAATTCGGGGTCGTTTTCACCGATACCACCTGTGAAAGCGATAGCATCAACGCCGTTCATAGCTGCAATGTAAGAACCAACAAACTTTAAGATTTGGTAACGCTGCATATCAATAGCTAATTGTGCTCTATGGTTACCTTCTGCAGCTGCAGTTTTAACGTCGCGGTTGTCGTTAGAAACACCGGAAACGCCTAAAACGCCCGATTCTTTATTACAAATGCGGTTAATATCAGCGGGGGTTAAATTTTCCTTTTCAGCAATAAAGGTCAAAGCTGAAGGATCAAGTGTACCTGTACGGGTACCCATAATAAAACCGTCAAGAGGAGTAAAGCCCATTGAGGTATCATAGCACTTGCCATCCTTAACAGCGGTAATTGAACAGCCGTTACCTAAATGACAGGTGATAATTTTCATATCTTTTCTATCTTTGCCCATAACCTCAGCTAAGCGGTTTGATACAAAGTCGTGACTGGTACCGTGTGCGCCGTACTTACGAACGCCGTACTTTTCATAATATTCGTAAGGAAGGGCGAACATATAAACGTGTTCAGGCATTGTTTGGTGGAAGGATGTATCAAATACAGCAACCTGCGGTTTTTCTTCGCCAAAGGTTTTAATACAAGCCTTAATAGCCAAAACGTGAGCGGGGTTGTGAA
Organism: Clostridia bacterium; assembly: GCA_017503305.1. The sequence goes on along the minus strand of JAFVTJ010000023.1, from coordinate 3,910 downwards.
GCGGTGCCAAAGCGCCTAAATCATCAATATCCTGTAAAGCCTTTGGTGTTATAAGGCAAGAGCCCTTGAAGATAGCGCCGCCTTGTACTATACGGTGACCAATAGCCGAAACCTCATCAAAAGAGTCAATAACCTTAGCGTCCGACTTTGTAAGAGCGTAAACAACTGCTTCAAAAGCTTCGGTGTGGGTGGGCATTTGGGTTTCAGCCACATATTCCTTACCGTTAGCAGCCTTGTGCTTAATAGCACCCGAAACGCCTATACGTTCACAAAGACCTTTTGCTAAAACCTGTTCGTTTTCCATATCAATAAGTTGATATTTTAAGGACGAACTACCTGCGTTTACAACGAAAATTTTCATACCTTTCTCCTCCTGAAAAAAAGATTGAACTAAATAGTAATCTATGGTATTATATTAGATATTATAATACTACATTTTAAGCGCATTTTCAAGTTTTTTTAAAAAGAAGTGATAATTTGGCTTGTTTAGGCATAATTGCGGAGTTTAACCCCCTGCATAGTGGTCATAACTACTTAATACAAGAAGCCCGAAAGCACGGAACAGTGGTTTGCGCTATAAGCGGCAACTTTGTTCAGCGCGGTGACACTGCCATTTTTGAAAAGCAGCTTCGGTGCGAAGCGGCCTTAAAATGCGGTGCCGATTTAGTGCTTGAAATGCCCGTTTGCTACTCAATGTCAACAGCGCAAAGCTTTGCAAAAGCAGGCGTTAGCTTGCTGTCTTCAATTGGTTGTGATACTTTGATGTTTGGCAGTGAAACAGGCGAAACCGGGCCACTTTTAAAAACTGCCCAAATTTTAGAAAGTGAAGCTTTTTCTAAAAAACTGCCCATTTATTTAGAGCAGGGCCTAACCTTTGCCAAGGCGCGTCAGCTTGCCGCTGAAGATTTAGGCGCCCAAAAAGGCATTTTAGAAGGCGCTAACAACAATTTAGGTATAGAATATATTCTCGCCGCAAGGCAAATCAATCCCAACATTAAGTTTAAAACCCTTAAGCGCATTGGTGCTATGCACGATAGTCTAAACACTGCCGACACCTTTGTAAGCGCCACCCTTTTGCGCGAAAAAATAAAGCAGGGCGACCTTGCCTTTTGCCAAAAGCATTTTCCAAAAGAGGTGGGCAAAATATTCACAAATGCCGATTTTTCAGATATCGGCCGCATTGAAAACGCTATTTTGGCCGTTTTGCGAACTAGGTCTTTGGATGAACTATCCCTTCTTCCCGATTTAAGCGAAGGCTTGGAAAACAAATTGGCAAACGCCATTAAAACCGCCACAAGCCTTGATACGCTTTATAACGATATTAAGGTTAAGCGCTACACCTTGGCCCGCATTCGCAGGCTTGTGCTTTCGGCGTTTATTGGCACAGACACCACAAAGCTTCCGAAAATTCCACCTTATTTGCGTGTTTTGGGCTTTAACAAAACGGGTGAAGAGCTGATAAAGCAAAACGCCAAGCATTCACCTATTCCCGTTTGCTTGCGCTGTTCGGATATTCAAACCCTGTCGCCCGACGCCCAATACGTTTTCACACTTGAAAACCGCGCTACCGATTTGTATGCACTTTCCTTTAAAAATCCGCTCCCTTGCGGAATGGAATATACAAGAAAAATTACAAAATATTAAAACGCTATTAACAAATTTACCTTATAATACCATTATGAAAGAAGGGATAAGATGTCCACAAAAGAAATTAACAACAATTTCGAAGCTCAAATAGAAAAATATTCTAAGCTTTGTTACGACAATTGTCGAATCGAGCCCGAGCTTAACATCAAACACAAGGTTTTCAGAGGTCTTCGTGACCTACAAGGTAAGGGTGTCTTAACCGGTCTTACCGAAATTTCGGACGTTATTGCCCGTAAAGAAGTTGACGGAAAGGAAATTTACATCCCCGGCGAGCTTTACTACCGCGGCTATGACGTTAAAAAAATTGTGGCCGATTTCACAAGCCAAAACCGTTTCGGTTTTGAGGAAATTACCTATTTGCTCCTCTTTGGCGAGCTTCCCAAAGCTGAGGAACTAACCGCCTTTAAGCAGGATATTGCAGCTTTGCGTCCGTTGCCCGATAATTTTGTGCGCGACGTTATTATGAAAGCCCCCTCTACCGATATGATGAACTCCTTAGCGCGAAGCGTTTTAACCCTTTATTCCTACGATAAAAAGGCTGATGATACCTCTATCCCCAACCTTTTAAGTCAATGCTTGCAGCTTATTGCACGCTTTCCGTCCTTAGCGGTTTACGGCTACCACGCGCACAAATATCACACAAAGCAAATCGATAGCTTTTTTATTCGCGCCCCAAAACCCGAGCTTTCCACCGCGGAAAATATTCTTTATATGCTTCGTGAAGACGGCAAATATACCGCATTAGAAGCAAAGGTGCTTGATATGGCGCTTGTGCTCCACGCTGAGCACGGCGGCGGTAACAACTCCACCTTTACAACCCACGTTGTATCTTCTTCGGGTACTGACACCTACTCTGCTATCGCGGCGGCATTAGGCTCGCTTAAGGGTCCTAAGCACGGCGGTGCTAACATTAAAGTTGCGGCAATGTTTGAGGATATTAAGGAGCATATTAAGGACTGGACCGACGAAGAAGAAGTAACTGCATATATCGACAAGATTGTTAAAAAGGAAGCCTTTGACAAAACCGGCCTTGTTTACGGTATTGGTCACGCTATTTACTCCTATTCCGACCCCCGTGCCGAAATTTTCAAATCCTACGTTGAAAGTCTTTCGGTTGAAAAGGGGCTTAGCAAGGAATTTGCCCTTTATAGCAAGGTTGAAGAGATTGCGCCTAAGCTTATTTCAAAACAACGCAAAATGTATAAGGGCGTTAGCGCTAACGTCGATTTTTACAGCGGTTTTTGTTACGATATGTTAAATCTTCCGCATGAGCTGTTTACTCCCCTTTTCGCCATTGCGCGTATTGCGGGTTGGTCGGCTCACCGTATTGAAGAAATTTTGAACGCAGGTAAAATTATCCGTCCTGCATATATGGCAGTTCAACCTCATAGAGATTATATCCCTATGGAAAATAGAAAATAAACAAAAAATCCGATGCGTGAGCATCGGATTTTTTATTTTTTAGTGTATTTATATTGATTTACTAACCTACAATTATTGTTTCAACACCATTTTCTATAATTATTCCGTCACCATCATTAAGTCTAACAATAGCGCAATTATGTTCTTTTTCATACGCTTTACAAATAGCATCTAAATTATCAAAACGCTTTTCAAATTTGCTGTAATGCGGAAATATATGCGTATTTGTCAAAGATAGTCCATTAAGATTTTCAAGACTCACTATATTCATTTCAGGAGTAAGCTTATCAACAATTTCAATAGACGGAGTCAGAACAAATGCACCCGCACTCCACCCGAGCAATACCTTTTCGTTTGCTATCTGTTTTATTATATCCGTCGCATTATGCTCACGAATCGAATCAAGCAAGTAATAAGGATTACCGCCTATAAATTCAACCACATCATATTTTAAAAGTTCTGTAGGATCTTGTTTATCTAAATCAAAAATCTCGACACTCAAACCATATTCTTTAAGCTCATTTATAACACGAGGAACATGATAATTATTCTCTTTGTATTCATTATCCGCAGTCACAACAACAGCCGCCCTTGATAATGGCGCAATATATTTGCTTAACGAGTTCTTTAATGCTTCGCTTGTGATACCGTTAGATAATAGAGCGAACATAAATTTCCCCTCCATATTAAATATTGTTTATTTAATTTTAACATATCAACTTACTCTATACAACACTCAAACTTTATCTGATTTTAAATATATTTTATCTATTCTTCAAAAATTTTGCATCATTTTCTGCCAATAAAAACGGGACGTCGTAGGCGCCGTCCCCTACACTAC
>JAFVTJ010000022.1 GCA_017503305.1 Clostridia bacterium | reverse complement strand
TAGGTATGGTAGGTTTGCCCAACGTTGGCAAATCAACTCTTTTTAACGCAATCACAAACGCAGGTGCACAGTCGGCAAACTATCCGTTCTGCACAATTGAACCGAATGTTGGTATGGTAAGCGTTCCCGACGAACGCCTTGAAAAATTAAAGGAAATTCATAACCCCGACAAATTCACTCCCGCAGTTATCGAATTTGTGGACATTGCAGGTCTTGTAAAGGGTGCTTCAAAGGGCGAAGGTCTTGGTAATAAATTCCTTTCCAACATTCGCGAGGTTGACGCCGTTGTTCACGTTGTTCGCTGTTTTGAAAGTGACGATATTATCCACGTTGAAGGCTCGGTTGACCCATTGCGCGATATTGAAACCATCAATTTGGAGCTTATTTTCTCTGATATCGAGATGGCGCAACGCCGTTTAGACCGCACTACCAAAGCCTTAAAGGGCGACAAAAAGCTTCAGCCGGAAGTTGATTTCTTAAAGCGCCTTATCGACCACTTAGAACAAGGCTTGCCCGCAAGAAGTATTGACATTAATGACGAAACCGAGCAGGAAATTATTAACACCACCGCGCTTTTATCGGCAAAGCCTGTAATTTACGCTTGTAATATGAGCGAGGACGACTTTGTAAACGGAATTGAAAGTAATAAAAACTATAATGCGGTAAAAACTATTGCCGAGACCGAAAAGGCCGAAATTTTACCGATATGCGCCGCATTAGAGGCCGAAATTTCCACCCTTTCTGACGAAGAAAAAGTTATGTTCTTAGAGGAACTTGGCCTTGAGCGTTCCGGCCTTGACCGTATGATTCAAAAATGCTATTCACTTTTAGGCCTTATTTCCTACCTTACCGCCGGCAAACCCGAGGTTCGCGCTTGGACCATTACCAAAGGCACCAAAGCACCACAGGCTGCGGGTAAAATCCATACCGACTTTGAGCGTGGCTTTATTCGTGCCGAGGTTATAAACTTTACACAGTTTATGGAATGCGGTGGTAACATGGTAACCGCAAAGGAAAAGGGCCTGGTTAGAAGCGAAGGCAAGGAATACGTTATGCAGGACGGCGACATCGTTCTCTTTAGATTTAATGTTTAAAATTCACAAATAAGCCTCGCCCAGTGGGAGAGGTGACGCGCCGAAAGGCGTGACGGAGAGGGTTATTATTATGCCATATTTTTACTACGGTATTGACCCGTATTATATCTATTTAGTTTTACCCGCTGTTGTTTTATCACTCATAGCGCAAATTTTGGTGAAATCCACCTTTTCAAAATATTCTAAAAAACAAAGTATGCTAAGCGGCGCCGAAGCTGCCGAGCGTGTGCTTCGTGCTAACGGCGTTTACGATGTTGAAATACAGCGTGTTTCGGGGAATTTAACCGACCATTACGACCCGAAGAAAAACGTTATAAGGCTTTCCGAAGCCGTTTACGACGCACACACAGTTGCAGCTGTGGGTGTTGCCGCTCACGAAGCGGGCCACGCGGTGCAATACGCAAAAAGCTATTCACCCATTAAAATACGCACGGCTATATATCCCGTTTGTAATATTGGCTCGCAGCTTTCCCTACCTTTGATTTTGTTAGGGCTTGCATTCAATTTTCCCGTTTTAGCGCAGGTTGGTATTGTATTTTTCAGCGTAGCCCTTATTTTCCAGCTTGTAACTTTGCCGGTTGAGTTTAACGCTTCACGCCGCGCAATTACAGCAATAAGGGAAAATAACATTTTGCTTGATGATAGCGAAATAAGCGGTGCTCGCAAGGTTTTATCCGCCGCAGCGCTCACCTATATTGCGGCATTTTTAGTATCCTTAATGCAACTTTTAAGACTATTACTTTTAATAAACAGACGAAGAAGATAAAAAAGAAGACTCGTGTATTACGAGTCTTCTTTACTTTTAGACAAGAAATACCTAAACGACAAATAATTAACTACAAAGCTAAATAACTACCCCAAGTTAAAAACGGAATATGATAAAGCCGCAATAAATTTATTTGTGTAACTTCCTGTCCGTTTGCGTTTAAAACAGTCGCATATATAAAGCCGCCTACCAAAATAAAAACCAATAACTCAAGGGCGAAAAGAAGAATGTATTTATCGGGGTTTGGCACGGGTTTTCCTTCCTCATATCTTGAAAGCAGCTTATCAAGATTCAGCTTAAACACCAATATAGGAATAGCTATGCTTAATGCCAAAAATGCAATATTTGCGTACCTAAAATAATTAAAGTTTTGAAACAAAAAATCAAACGAATCAATTCCTATAAAAGCCACAATCCAAAAGAAAAATAGGGTTATATTTGTTATCATAAAAAACAAACAAATTGATTTTTTCATTACCTAGTCATCCCTTTGCTTAAAATTATAGCACTGTAATTACCTTTAGTCAATATTTGTAAATCGTATATCTTCTTGACTTTTTCACAAAATAAATTAGGGTGAAAATATGAAAAAGGTAAATTTTTTAATGTTTCCGATAGGCGCTTTAGGGTACGGGCTTATTGAAATTTTATGGAGGGGTTATACCCACTTTTCAATGCTTTTGGCAGGCGGTATTTGCTTTGTAACCTTTGCCAAAATAGGCGAAAAATTTAAACAAAAAACTCTGCTCGCAAGGGCGGTTATCGGCAGTGCTTTTGTAACTGCTATTGAGCTTATTTTTGGCATAATATTTAATATAATCCTTAAAAAGGACGTTTGGGATTACAGTAAAATGCCCTTTAATTTTAAGGGGCAAATTTGCCTTTTGTATTCATTATTTTGGATTGTTTTAGGGCTTGTTTTTATTCCCTTTTCACTTAAAGTAAAAGTAAGATTGCAAAAAGAATAATTAGGTGTTATAATATATTTGGTGATATTATGGACTTTTTGCATAGAACCTGGGCGGAAATTGATTTAAACGCCCTTAAACACAACTTTAAAGTTTTAAAAGTAAACGCGCAAGGCAGTCAAATTATGGCGGTCGTAAAGGCCGACGCTTACGGTCATTCCGCCGCCGCTATAGCGCCCGTTTTAGAAGAAAACGGGGCGGATTATTTTGCCGTTTCCAACATAGACGAAGCCCTTTTCCTTCGTGAAAAAGG
>JAFVTJ010000021.1 GCA_017503305.1 Clostridia bacterium | reverse complement strand
CGATCGTCTTATCAACGACGTAGCACCTAAGGATCGTGACATCGCAATGGTGTTCCAGAACTACGCTCTTTATCCCCATATGACAGTATTCGACAATATGGCTTTCGGTCTTAAGCTCCGCAAAACTCCGAAGGATGAAATTCGTCGCCGTGTTGAAGAAGCTGCTCGTATTTTGGATATTGAACACCTTCTCGAACGTAAGCCTAAGGCTTTGTCAGGTGGTCAGCGTCAACGTGTTGCTTTAGGTCGTGCTATCGTTCGTGAACCTAAGGTATTCTTACTTGACGAACCTCTTTCCAACTTGGACGCTAAGCTTCGTGCACAGATGCGTACCGAAATTTCTAAGTTACACCAACGTTTAGGTACAACCTTTATCTACGTAACACACGACCAGACCGAAGCTATGACCATGGCATCACGTATCGTTGTTATGAAGAGCGGTGTTATCCAACAGGTTGATACTCCTCAAAACCTCTATCTCTATCCTTGCAACCTCTTCGTTGCTGGCTTCATTGGTTCACCTCAAATGAACTTTATCGACGCTGTTATCGTTAAGGATGGCGACAAGTACTTTGTAGAATTTGGTTCTGAAGATACCAAAACACGCGCAGGCGTTAAGTACAAGATTGAACTTCCTGCTTCTAAGAATAAGGACAACTGCCTTGACGCATACGTTGGCAAGGAAGTTATCATGGGTATCCGTCCTGAAGACGTTCACAACGAAGAAGATCTCCTTGCAACCTTTAAGGATGGCATCGTAGAAGCTGACGTTGAAGTTACCGAACTCATGGGTGCTGAAACCTACCTTTACATGAACTGTGAAGGTCAGGCAATCAACGCTCGTGTTGCTCCTACCAACACTGCTCGTCCCGGTGATAAGATTCAAATCACTATCGAACCCAACAAGATTCACCTCTTCGATAAGGATACTGAGCTTACAATTACCAATTAATAAATTTTAAACCCCGAGTCAAACTCGGGGTTTATTTTATACCTATATATTTTTATTTATAGTCAAATAATTCTTTCGCAAACCAAACCTCGTTTACGGTAAAGGTTTTGCCGTTTAGATAGTTTAAAATACCTGCATCGGTTACAAATTTAAAGGTAAGCTTGTAGGAATAAAGTGCCTGCTTGTTAAAGCCAAGCTTTTTGTCGTCCCTAAGCTTGCCGTACTTGCCGTCACCCAAAAGCGGGTGGCCGATGGAAGACATATGGGCGCGGATTTGGTGTGTGCGGCCGGTTATAAGTTCAACCTCTAAAAGTGAGAGGTTGTTTTTGCTTGCGAGTAGGGTGTATTTTGTTTTAATGGTTTTGTTAAAGTCGGTCTTTTTATTTGATAAATAAACCTTGTTCTTGTCTTCGTTTTTTTCTAAAAAGCCTTCAAGTGTGGCGGATTTTTGTTTGGGTACACCATGCACAACTGTGAGATAGCGTTTGTCAATCTCACGGTATTTTATTTTATCACACAAAATGCGAAGCGCTTCGGCGTTTTTGGCAGCAATTACAATACCGCCTGTGTTGCGGTCAATGCGGTTGGCAAGGGCAGGGCAGAAGCTATTTTCATCTTTGGGATTATACTCGCCTTTATCGTACAAATAGTGCTGTATACGGTTTATAAGGGTGTCGCCATATTCATTTTTGTCGGGATGAACCAATAAACCCTGCGGCTTATCCACCAAGATAATATTTTCATCTTCATAAACTATATTAATTTTTTTAGAAGCCGATAAAAAGTCATATTTGGGGGCGATTTCAACGAAAAATTCGTCGTTAATGTATGCCGCAACAACGTCGCCCACTTGTAAACGGGTGCTAATTTCGGCGCGCTTGCCATTAACCTTTATTCGCTTGGTGCGAATATACTTAAACATTAAGGAAGAAGGAAGGGTTGGGCAAACCTTGGTTATGAATTTGTCAAGTCGCAGTGTAGCATCGTTTTTAGAAATGGTGAATTCTTTCATTTTAAATCCTTTATTTACTTGAAAATATATATTATTTATTATATAATAAATTTGTCGAAAAATGTCGAAAGGTGGTGGCAAAATGGCAGAAAACCTACACGAAGGGCATAGAAAGCGTATGAAGGAAGAAATTCTCGCGCAGGATTTTCCCGAAAGTATGCCACCCCACAAGATTTTAGAAACCTTGCTGTTTTACGGTATTCCCCGTAAGGATACTAACGAAATTGCGCACGAATTGCTTAAAAAATTCGGTTCATTTCGCGGTGTCATTGAGGCCTCACCCGAAGATTTGTTTGAGGTTAAGGGGATGACCCGAAACGCCGCCGCGCTAATTAAACTGATAATGCCAATTGCCCGCCGTTATGAAACTGAATGTAAAATTGAAAAAAGACATAAGTTTAACAGTATTGATGAAATTGGCGAATTTTTAGTTAAAAAGCATATGGGTTACGGAATAGAAACCTTTGCCGTTACAACCTTTAAGCCCACGGGCGAGCTTATTTCTTGCGAGATTTTAAGCAAGGGGGATAAGGCTTCGGTTCCGCTAACCGTTAAAAGCATTGTGCAAAACGTTTTAAAAAATAAAGCGCCGTGTGTTATAATTTCGCACAACCACGTTAACCACAACGCTATGCCAAGCCGGTCCGATATTGAAATGACAAAAACCTTAAAGGAGACTCTTACGGCTATTGGTGTAAACCTGCTTGACCACATAATCGTGGCCGATAACGACTTTGTATCCTTAGCGCAAAGCCAACAATTTAAGCCTTTGTTTATTATAGAATAATTTTTATAAAAAATCAAGAAACTAACCATATTTTCGCGGTTAGTTTCTTTTTTATAGCGTTAAAAATATATTCAAAAATAAAAAAATAATACTTGTAATTAAGAATACATAGTAGTAAAATGGTATACGGTTTTGAAAGGGAGATGTTTTTAATGCACACACTATTGTCTTTATCTGTCGCATTATTTGCGGGACTTATGCTTTCCCGCGTGGTTAAAATTTTTAAGCTTCCGGCCGTTACAGGCTATCTTATTGCGGGCATTCTTATAGGCCCCTATTGCTTGGGTGCACTTGGTATTAAGGGATTAGGGTTTGTCAGTATGGCAGACATTGAAGCCTACGACCTTCTGTCCGAAACGGCACTCGGCTTTATCGCTTTTTTAATCGGTAATGAGTTTAGGCTTTCACAGCTTAAAAAAACGGGTAAGCAAGCAACCATTATCG
>JAFVTJ010000002.1 GCA_017503305.1 Clostridia bacterium | reverse complement strand
TTTTACTATATTAGGTTATTGTCTAGCATATATTTAAGCTTCAAAATTGCTGTTTGGGTTTTTGCATCTTTAATTTCGCCTTTGAGAATCATTTCTACCGCTTTGTCGAGCGGGATTTTTTCCACCTCTAAAAATTCGTCATCATCGGGGTCTTGGTCGCCGTATTCTAAATTGAGGGCGGCAAACATCCAGATAATCTCGCCGCAATATCCGGGGGTGGGGTAGAGTTCACCCAAAGATATAAACCTTTTTGCAGTAGCGCCTGTTTCTTCTTTAAGTTCTCGTTTGCTACATTCTAAGGGGATTTCGTCGAGTGAATCACGCTTGCCTGCGGGGATTTCCAAAATTTCTTCCATATAAGGATAGCGGAATTGTTTTACAAAAATTATTTCATTTTTATCGGTGAGCGCACAAACACAAACACCGCCGTTATGCTCTACAACCTCGCGTATAGCGGTAGTGCCGTCGGGCAACTCTGCCAAGTCTTTTCTTACCCTTATAATTTTTCCTTTATAAATGTATTCGGCGTTCAATTGTTTTTCTTTAAGATTCATTATTTTCACCTTCGTATAATATATTATATGGGGAGTTGAGAAAATGGAAAGCATTGTAAAGCCTAAGGACTATACATATAAGGAACGGCAAATTTTGATTAACCGCCTTTGCGAAAAATATGATTTTGTTAAGAGATTCACTATCGGCAAAAGCTGTCAGGGTAAGGATATAACCGCCCTTAAAATAGGTGTTAGCGAAAGCTATTGCCTTATAACTGCCGGTATGCACGGTAGCGAGAGAATTACTTCTACTGTTATTTTAATGTTTTTGGAAGCATTATGCAAGTCTTTTAAATCAGATGGCACACTACAAGGGATAAAAATTCGAAAAGGTATGCTTGGGCGAGGGGTGATTATTCTCCCTTGCGTTAATCCCGACGGGTGCGATATTTCTCTTTTGGGCGAAAAAGCTTGTGGAGAAAATTTCCTAAGAGTCAAAAAACTTTGCCGTGGAAATTTTAAAAAATGGAATGCAAACTACCGTGGGGTTGATATAAACCATAATTTTGATGCCGATTGGGAAACCTTGCATGAAAAGGAAAAATTGCTTGGCATAATAGGTCCTGCGCCAACGCGTTTTGGCGGATATAAGCCCCATAGCGAGCCCGAAACGGTGGCGCTTGTAAATCTTTGTAAAAATGTGAATATTCGGCACACCTTGGCACTTCACTCGCAAGGGGAAGTGATTTATTGGACTTTTGGCAACAAAGTAATACCAAGAGCAAAGAAGATGGCAGAGATTATGGCAACGTCTTCGGGTTATGCTTTGGATGTGCCTATAAACATTGCGACAGGCGGTGGCTTTAAGGATTGGTTTATTAAAGAATTTTCACGGCCGGGATTTACTGTTGAAATTGGCAAAGGCGAGAATCCTTTACCAATAAGTGATGCTCCAAAAATATATAAGCAAATTGAAGAAATGTTGGTTTTGTATTGCATTATGTAAAAATTATATTATCTAAAATACTTTTATAACTCCTTCCGTCACGCTTCGCGCGCCACCTTCCTCAAGGAGGAAGGCTTTTTGTAAAACTATGTAGAATTGGTGGAAAAAAGGCTCCTTCTTAGAGGGAGCTGTCACGAGGAACGAGTGACTGAGGGAGTTAAAAATAAAAACATTTCGTAACTTTGAGATTAAAAAATGCTGTCACCGAAAAAGTGACAGCATTTTAAATTTTATAAACCTAAGTCTTCAACAACGATATTGCGAACTGTGTTTTCAGCATCGCGCACCTTGAAGAATTTTTCAGCAACTTGGGGGAAGAGAGCGTAGCTTAATACGTCTTCTTCACATTTACCAATGCCTTTTTCTTTCATTTCGTTAGCGTATTTTTCAAGCTCTGGTTCTAACAAATCGGCAGGGCGGCAGGTAATAACCTCTTCATCGCCAATAGCCTTTTTGCGAACGTCTTCGTTGACCTCTGCAGGAAGACGACCATATTCGCCGCGAAGCAATGCTTTAGATTCCTTCGGAACCATCTTGTAACGCTCACCAGAAAGCACGTTAAGAACAGCCTGTGTACCTACAATCTGACTTGTAGGAGTAACGAGCGGAGGATAACCAAAGTCCTTACGAACACGCGGAACCTCTGCCAAAGCGTCGTAATACTTGCTTTCAGCATTTGCTTGCTTTAACTGTGATAAAAGGTTTGAAAGCATACCGCCGGGTACTTGGTACAAAAGGGTTTTTGTATCAACGTTTAATACCTTGGGGTCGAGAATGCCTTGGGCCTTCATCTTATCAGCAACACTGCGGAAGTGGGAAGCTACATCGCTTAATGCTTCAAGGTCAAGACCTGTATCGCGGGCAGTACCCTTTAAGGTAGCAACCAAAGCTTCGGTAGAGGGCTGTGCAGTACCGTTTGCCAAGGGTGACAATGCGGTATCAACAATATCAACACCTGCTTGTGCAGCCATAAGGTAGGTCATATCGCCTGTACCTGTGGTGTTGTGGGTGTGTAAGTGAATCGGAACGCTAACGTTTTCCTTCAATCTCTTAACAAGTGAATAAGCATCAAAGGGGAGAAGCAAGTTAGCCATATCCTTAATACAAATAACATCAGCACCCATTTGTTCAAGCTCTTTAGCAAGCTTTACAAAGTATTCTTCGTTGTGAACGGGGCTTTCGGTGTAGCTTAAAGCGGGTTCGCAAATACCGCCGTACTTTTTACAGCTTTTAATTGCTTGCTCAAGGTTACGGGTATCGTTTAGCGCGTCGAAAATACGGATAACTTCAATACCGTTTTCAATTGATTTGCCAACAAACTTGTCAACAACGTCGTCAGCGTAGTGCTTGTAACCCAAAATATTCTGACCACGGAAAAGCATTTGAAGCTTTGTGTTGGGCATATATTTTTTAAGTGTGCGAAGTCTTTCCCAGGGGTCTTCGTTCAAAAAACGCATACAAACGTCAAATGTAGCGCCACCCCAACATTCGAGCGACCAGTAACCAATTTGGTCAAGGCGTTCGAGTGCAGGAATCATATCATCGATCTTCATTCTTGTAGCGGCTTGTGATTGGTGCGCGTCACGAAGAATGGTATCGGTTATAAATAACTTTTTGTTTTCCATAGTAAACTCCTTATCCGAATATAGCAATCAATGCGCCTGCAGCGATAGCCGAACCGATAACACCGGCAACGTTCGGACCCATAGCGTGCATAAGCAAGAAGTTTGAGGGATTGCACTTTTGACCAACAGTTTGTGAAACACGCGCTGCCATAGGAACAGCCGAAACACCTGCAGAGCCAATAAGGGGATTGATTTTATTTTTGGTGAACAAGTTCATAAATTTAGCAAAAAGAATGCCGCATGCGG
>JAFVTJ010000020.1 GCA_017503305.1 Clostridia bacterium | reverse complement strand
CCCGAAATTTTAATCGGTGCAACGGTAGTTTCTATTGGCACGACTTTACCCGAAGTTATGGTGTCGGCAGGGGCTGCTTTTAAGGGAAGTGGTTCTATCGCTTACGGTAACTCTCTTGGCTCAATTATTTGCAATACCGCGCTTATATTGGCAATTACCGTTGCAATAAAGCCCGGTGCTGCAGCAAGAAAAAGCTTGATGTTGCCCGTTGCATTTTTCTTTGCGGCTGCGGCAATTTATTGCTTCTCGGCTTATGTATTGGGTGATTTTTCACGCCTTATAGGTATTGTGTTGCTTGCAACTTTTGTAACTTATATGGTTATGACAGTATTAAAAATGAAGAATGCACCCGCTATTGAAAACGCCAGCGAAGTCGAGCTTGAAGCGGCTACCGGTGAAGATCACGTTGTAGAAAGTGAAAAAGCGGGCACAAAGGATTCTCTTTTTAAGGATATTGTTTTATTGATAATCGGTGCGGCAATGATTGCCTTTGGTGCGGATTTGCTTGTTGATAATGCAATTGTTATCGCTGAAAGCCTTGGTGTTTCTGAAAAGGTTATTGGTCTTACAATTGTGGCTTTGGGCACCTCCTTGCCGGAGCTTGTAACAGCTATTACTGCACTAATAAAAGGCCACGGCTCGTTATCGCTCGGTAACATTATCGGCGCAAACCTTTTCAACATTGTGCTTGTAAGCGGCACGGCGGTTACTATCAATCCCTTTAAAGTGCCTGTTTCGGGTCTTATCAGCGGGGTAAATTCTTCTTTGGTTTTGGATATACCCGTAATGCTGGGTGTAATGCTTATTTTAACCGTTCCAACCCTTATAAAGCAAAAGCTTTATCGTTGGCAGGGTATAACCCTTTTGGGCGTTTATGCCGCTTTCTGCACCTTGCAGTTTGTAATTTAATTTGGCTATTAATAAAAGCATCCTGTTCCTTTAAAGGATTAGGGTGCTTTTTAATTTTCAACATTTTTTGACAATTTTCATTAGAAGCATTGACTTTATTGCTTTAGTGTGTTAAAATAATAAAAAATATTAGGGAGGAGGCTTGTTATGGATAACAAAGTTCTATTTGGTATTATGTGCATTATTTTTAACTCCTACGGTGTTCCTTGTTTTATGCAAGGTCAGGTTAGAACAGGTGTTATGCGCATAGTTTTGGGTGTTGTTAGCTGTGGTGTTATTGGTATCATCAACGTAGTTAAGGGCATTATTTTAGGTATTCAAATCCTTAAAATGTCTGATGAAGAATATGCTGCTAAGAAGGGTACATTCACAAGCGGTATACCTGCTTAATTTATTCGTTTGAATAATAAACAAGAGAGACGCGTTTTTAAAAAGCGGTCTCTCTTCTTTATATTATCTAAAAGGAAAGCTATGAAAAAAATTTCTAATTTAAAGGATAAGCTCTTTACCTGCTTAGCCGTTTTGGCTTTGCTTATAATATGGTATGTTTTCAAACTGCCCTGCATATTTTTATGGGCTTTTAAAATTCCTTGCCTTGGTTGCGGTATTACACGCGCATATCAGGCGGTTTTAAGGCTCGATTTTGCTACTGCCTTTAGTATGAACTTTATGTTCTGGGCAGTGCCGATTTTTGTTTTGTATTATTTTTATGATGGCGAACTTTTTAAACGTAAGTGGCTTAATATTGGTGTCTTTGCCTTGATTACTGCAGGCTTTGTGGTTAATTGGATTTTGAAGTTGTAAAAAAACACCCTATACCTTAAATGGAATAGGGTGATTTTGTTATACTGTTTCTAATTCTTTTTCAGGTTCTATTGTTTCAATTTGCTTTTTGGCCTTGCGGTCTTTTAAATACCACGGCAGGTATGCCACGCCGAACAAAACGGTTACAACGCTTGCCATAATTAAAAGGCGAAGGGCAAAGTTTGGCGGCAAAAGGTCAAGAACCGATGGGGTATCCTCGGGTTTGGCCATAAATAAGTAGTTAGCACCGGGGCCTAACATTTGGTTTGTAAAATACGCGATTACTGCAAGCACAACCAAAGCTATGTAAGATTTTAAAATTGACTTTAAGTAAGGACGCATTTTGTGAATAAAAATCATATAAAAAACGGCTACATAGCCTAACAAATGCTCTGCCCAGAACTGATAATAACGGAAGCGGGTAGGACCTGTGAAGGTAATAACCGTTGGTGTTATAAGGGCAAAAATACTGCCCGAGAAAAGCCAGAAATATATAATATCAAAAAGTGTTTGACTTTTGCCTATAACCATATAGCTGCCTAAAATTGCTACCCAACCGCAAACGGCTATCGGAAGATGGTCGATAGGGTTAGGTTCGAGTGAGGGAATCCCCACAAGACGCCAGTAATAAGACATTTCGGAAACGATTAAGCTAAAAGCCAATGCATAACGAAAATATTTTTCATTACGAAGGGACTTTATTTTATCTTTAAAACGGTAGATAAGAAGAATAATTGCAACTGCTACTAAAATAGGCATTAAATGTGCTAAAGAGAAGTTGGCAAATTCTTCGGTTTCACCTTGACCAAAAAAATATTTAAAAAATTCTTTCACATAATTTCCCCCTTAAACAAAAGAATTATACCATATTAGAGAAAAAACCACAAGAAATACTTTTATTCAAAGCAAAATAAGTTTTTAAAATTTGTAAAAAATAATATTTAGGTGGTTGAAAAAATTTTTTAATATGGTATAATACTATAGAATAATACTAAAAAAGGGGTGAAACCATGGACGGCAGTGAAGGGCGAAGTAATGACAAGGTATTCATAATGTGCGATTCTTCACAAGCGGTGCCGTTTGTGTTTTAATCTCGTTTAATAAAATTGTGAGTGCCATTGTCTATTTTCGTATCCGTACTACATAAGAAGGCGAGTGTAGTTTGCTGATTTGTGAAAGACAGTGGTATTTTTATGCCCATTTTTGTAAATTGTCAAACTATGCCCACCTTCACAAAACTATAGTGTAAGGGAGCGACAGTATAATGGAAAATGAAAACATTCAAAATGAAGTTGACGTTGTAGTTCAACATAGAGATTATGCAGAAGAAATAGTTGAGATTCTCAGAAGCAATCTTCCACCAAAGGTTAAAAGAGAACAAATTTTAGATT
>JAFVTJ010000019.1 GCA_017503305.1 Clostridia bacterium | reverse complement strand
TTTACTCCTTCTTTTTCAGGTTGTCAAGTATTTTTTCACTTTAAAGCGCTAAAATTTTTAAAATCTAAAATAGCGAGGCACAAAACCCCGCTATTTTAAACAACGTTTTAAATTTTAAACAGCAAATCGCCATAAGAAGGATAAGGCCACGCTTCACGCGGTACAACACATTCAGCGCTGTCGGCGTATTTGCGGATATCCGCCATAATTTTAAGGATAATATTGCGGTATTCGCTTGCCTTTTCAAATATGTTAGAAGAACGTTCAGCCGAAGCCACAGCCGCCTTCAAATCAGACGTTAATGTGAAAATTTCCTTATTAGCGGCGGAAAGTCTTGTAATAAGCTCATACTCAACCGAAGCGTCTGCTCTGATTAAGTTCTTATTGTTAACCGCTTCACACAACGAACTAACGTAAGCGGTTATCGCGGGGATAACGTCACGGTTCATCATATCCATAAGAGTGAGCGCTTCAATATGTACGGTCTTAGCGTAGTTTTCAAGAATAATATCCACACGGGAGTCAATTTCCGCACGGTTGAAAACGCCGTGGCGTTCGAACAATGCAACGTTTTCTTCTGTTTTAAGAAGCGGCAAAGCGTCAACAGTGCTCTTAAGATTTAAAAGACCACGATTTTCGGCTTCTTCTTCCCATTCCTTAGAATAGCCGTCACCGTTAAAGATAATACGCTTGTGATTTTCAACACAATTCTTGATAATAGCGGTAATTTCGGCCTCTAAATCGGTTGCTTTTTCAAGCCTTTCGGAATATTCCATAAACACGTCGGCAACCATTGTGTTAAGCATAACGTTAGTGTCAGAAATCGAGGAAGACGAGCCGAGCATACGGAACTCAAACTTATTACCGGTAAAGGCAAAGGGAGAGGTACGGTTGCGGTCGGAATTATCCTTTTTAAATTCGGGGATAACGTCGGCGCCCATCTTCATTTTTTCACGCTTAACGTCGTCGTGGTGAAGACCGTTTGCAATGGATTCAAGCAGGTCGGTCAAATCCTCACCCAAGAAGATAGAAATTACCGCGGGAGGTGCTTCATTACCGCCTAAACGATGATCGTTACCTGCGGTTGCAACAGCGATTCTAAGCAGATCCTGATGCTTGTCCACAGCCTCAATAACAGCCGAAAGTGTAAGTAAAAACAGCTTATTTTCTGACGGATTCTTGCCCGCCTTTAAGAAGTTTATACCCGTATCGGTAGAAAGCGACCAGTTGTTGTGCTTACCGCTACCGTTAACGCCGTCGTAGGGCTTTTCGTGCAAAAGGCAAACCATGCCCTTAGAAAGCGCAATTTTCTTCATAAATTCCATAGTAAGCTGATTGTGGTCAGCCGCTATGTTGGTGGTTGTAAATATCGGCGCTAATTCGTGCTGAGCGGGGGCAGCTTCGTTATGCTCTGTTTTGGCAAGTACGCCCAATTTCCAAAGCTCGTTATCAAGTTCACGCATAAATTCAGCCACACGGGGCTTCAAAACGCCAAAATAATGATCGTCCATTTCCTGTCCCTTAGGCGGCATAGCACCAATAAGGGTTCTTCCGCAATACATAAGGTCAGGACGCTTGTCGTAAAGCTCTTTATCAACAAGGAAATATTCCTGTTCGGGACCTACGGTAGTAGTAATGCGCTTAACATCGTCCATACCCATAGCCTTAACCATGCGTAAAGCCTGCTTGCTTACGGCATCCATACTGCGAAGCAAGGGGGTCTTTTGGTCTAGCGCTTCGCCACTGTAAGAACAAAAAGCTGTAGGAATACACAAGGTTTTATCCTTAATAAAAGCATAAGAACTCGGGTCCCAAGCAGTGTATCCACGCGCTTCAAATGTAGCACGAAGACCGCCCGACGGGAATGATGAAGCATCAGGCTCACCCTTAATAAGCTCCTTGCCCGAAAATTCCATAATAATACGTCCGTCATCAGTTGGGGTTATAAAGCTATCGTGCTTTTCAGCAGTAATGCCTGTCAAAGGTTGGAACCAATGGGTATAATGAGTGGCTCCTTTGCTGATTGCCCACTCCTTCATACCCTCGGCAACGGTATTAGCTATACCGCTGTCAAGGCTTTTACCCTCTTTAATTGTACTTTTGAGCATTTGATAGGTTTCACTCGGTAAATATTCTTTCATAACCGAATCGTTGAAAACGTTGATACCGAAAAATTCACTAACCTTTTCCAAAGCACTTTCCCTCAACTTTCAATATGTTTTTAACAAAGGCTACGCCGCGGCGTAACATATAGTATAAATCCTTTTGGAGTGTGTATTATGAATGAAGCTTTCCCCACGCCTATCACTAACGAATCCGACCTTGACTTTTATGAAAACTACTTACAACAAGAATTCAAAAAGCCTCGCCACGAAACCCTTATGCAAAGACTTGAAGCCTTTGTAGGTTGTCGACTGAAAACCGAGTATTCTATAGGCAACAGAAGTGAAATGAAAATTGGCAAACTTTTGGAAATCGGCCAAGATTTTATTCTTATTGCCCAAGCACCAAACGGCCAAAAAACGCTGGTTTTAAGCGATAGCATAAAGGCGGTAACCATACTGGGAAATACTGCAAAAAATCAATATTTATAGTAATATTACCATTTGTAAAAAACAATGTCAATAAAAAGGTTATTATGATAAAATTATTCATATTATAAAATTGTGCAGTATTACCACTTGTAAATATATATTTTGTCAAAAATCACGCTTTTTTGCTGAATTTAAAAAAATTGCAAAAAAAGGCTTTATTTTTTTTCGTGCATTTGCTATAATATCAAAGATACTGAATAGGTGTCGTAAACACTGTAAAAGATGGATTTAATCCACAAAAAATTAGGAGGTTGATTCACATGAGTCACAAGTATGTTTACCTTTTCTCTGAAGGCGACGCTTCAATGCGTGAACTTCTCGGCGGTAAGGGTGCCAACCTCGCAGAAATGACCAAAATCGGTCTTCCTGTACCTCAAGGTTTCACCGTTTCTACCGAAGCTTGTACACAGTATTATGAAGACGGCAGAAAAATCAACGATGATATCCAAGCACAAATTATGGAATACATCGTTAAAATGGAAGAAGTTGTTGGCAAGAAGTTTGGCGACAAGGAAAATCCCCTTCTCGTTTCAGTTCGTTCAGGCGCTCGCGCTTCCATGCCTGGTATGATGGACACCATCCTCAACCTTGGTCTTAACGAAGAAGTTGTTGAAACCATGGCTGCTAAGTCCGGCAATCCCCGTTGGGCTTATGACTGCTATCGTCGTTTCATCCAAATGTATTCTGACGTAGTTATGGAAGTTGGTAAGAAGTATTTCGAAGAACTTATCGACAAAATGAAGGAAGAAAAAGGCGTTACTTTGGACGTTGAGCTTACCGCTGACGATCTTAAGGAACTTGCTAATCAGTTCAAGGCTGAATACAAGAACAAAATCGGTGCAGACTTCCCGACTGATCCTAAGGAACAGTTAATGGGCGCTATCGAAGCTGTATTCCGCTCATGGGACAACCCCCGTGCAAACGTTTACCGTCGTGACAACGATATTCCTTATTCTAGGGTACCGCTGTTAACGTACAAATGATGGCATTCGGTAACATGGGTGACAACTGCGGTACCGGTGTTGCATTTACTCGTGACCCTGCTACCGGTGAACCCGGCCTTATGGGTGAATTCCTCACCAACGCTCAAGGTGAAGACGTTGTTGCCGGTGTTCGTACT
>JAFVTJ010000018.1 GCA_017503305.1 Clostridia bacterium | reverse complement strand
GGGTCAAGGCTGTATTTTTTTATTATTTCACGGTCTTTTGTAAGCCATTCATACGGGGTTTCGTCCGAAAAGGTTTTGTTATAGCTACTAAAAGCTAAGTTTAAAATAGTTTCGGAAACGTGCTTTTCGCCTCTTATAAGGCGCATAAGCTTGGCAAAAGCTAAACCGATTTTAGAAAGGGGATTAGCACCCGACGTGCCGCAAATAATAAGCTTTTTGTAGAAAAACGGCTTATACTCGGCCGCAAGGCGCGCAATAAAGGAACCCATAGAATGCCCCATTAAAATTAAATCCTTAGAAGGATAAAGTGATTTTACTGCATTGGCAAAAACAAAGCAGTCGTGCACAAGGTACTTCCAACCGTTTTGGTGGGCAATAAAGCCAAGCTCACTTTGGTCGCGCACCGTTTTGCCGTGACCTAGGTTGTCAAACCCAAAGGCCACGTAGCCGTTTTCGGCCAAAAAGGACATTAAATGGTCATAACGGTCTATATATTCGGTCATACCGTGAACAATATGTAAAAGTCCCTTAATTTCGCCGTTGGGAATAAAGAGTTTGCCTTGTAGGGTGTTTATTTTATCACTGCTGGGTACGGAAAAGGTCTTGATTTCGTAGCTCATAGATTTCACTCCTTAAATAAAGGCTTTTGTGCAGGCAATTGCTTTTTTCCAACCGTCTAAAAGCTTTGCTTTTTCGGTTTGGTCCATCGAGGGTGAAAATGCTGTTTTGTTTATGCTTATTTTAGCAATTTCTTCGGTGGTTTCCCACATTCCAACCGCTAAGCCCGCAAGAAAAGCGGCACCTAAGGCGGTGGCCTCGCTCGATTCGGGACAAATTACGGTAGTGGAAGAAATATCCGCTTGAAATTGCATAAGGAACTTGTTTTGTGCGGCGCCGCCGTCGGCTAAAATGGTGTTAATAGCCATATCGGTGTCGGCTTTCATAGCGCAGACAAGGTCGTTGGTTTGGTAGGCAATGGCCTCTAAACAAGCGCGTACAATGTGGTTTTTATTACTGCCTCTTGTAAGCCCGCAAATAGTTCCCTTGGCGTACATGTCCCAGTAAGGTGCGCCAAGTCCCGCAAAGGCTGGCACAATGTAAACACCGCCGTTATCGGACACCTTATTTGCACATTTTTCGCTTTCGGGAGCGGTTTTAATAAGGCGCAATTCGTCACGCAACCACTGAATAACCGCACCGCCCACAAAAACACTACCTTCAAGGGCGTAGTTAACTTTACCGCCGTAGGAAGCGGCAATGGTGGTTAAAGCCCGTTTTTGCTTTTATAGGCTTTATTACCTGTGTTCATAAGTAAGAAACAGCCTGTGCCGTAGGTGTTTTTAAGGTCGCCGCTTGTAAAACAGCGTTGACCGAAGAGTGCTGCTTGCTGGTCGCCCGCAATACCCGAAATTACGGTGTCGGTGCCTAAAATATTAACCGTGCCGTAAACCTCGCTGCAGGGTTTAACCTCGGGTAGCATACTTTCGGGAATATCCAAAATTTCGAGCAATTTTTTATCCCAAGTGAGCTTATGAATATCAAAAAGCATTGTGCGGGAAGCGTTAGTATAGTCGGTAATATGAATTTTGCCACCCGACAGTTTCCAAATAAGCCAGGTATCAACCGTGCCGAAAAGCAATTTTCCTTCAGCTGCTTTTTCGCGCGCGCCTTTAACGTTATCCAAAATCCATTTGATTTTGGTTGCGCTAAAATATGCGTCGATTTTAAGGCCTGTGGTGTCAGAAATATATTCCTCTAAGCCTTGGTTTTTAAGCTCTTCACAAATATCGGCGGTGCGGCGGCACTGCCACACAATAGCGTTGTAAACCGGCTCGCCCGTTTCCTTATCCCAAACAATTGTAGTTTCTCTTTGGTTAGTAATGCCAACAGCGGCAATATCCTTAGGGTCAACGTTAGCTTTTGTAATACACTCGGTAAGGGCGGTGTACTGCGCCGAATAAATCTCTTGCGGGTTATGCTCCACCCAAGAGGGTTGTGGGTAAATTTGGGTGAACTCGTGCTGAGCCACTGATACTACGTTAGCGTCCTTATCAAACAAAATAGCTCTTGCGCTTGTAGTGCCTTCGTCAAGACTTAGAATATATTTTTTCATAAAATTACCCCTTTATAATTCTTGGCACACGGGGAGAAATGCCGCAAATAATTTCGTAATTTATGGTGCCTATAAGGTCGGCAAGGGTGTCAACCTTTAATTCTTTACCAAAAAGGATAACCTCATCGCCCATTTTAACGTTGTCAATTTCGCTTACGTCAACACACATTTGGTCCATACAAATGCGGCCGATTATGTTAGCCTTTTGGCCGTTTATTATAACAAATCCCTTGTTTGAAAGTGAACGTGGGTAGCCATCGGCATAACCTGCCGAAATTGTGGCAATTTTCATTTTTTTATCGGCTTTAAAGGTGCGTCCGTAGTTTACGGTGTCGCCTTCGTTTATTTCCTTAACCATTGATACAACCGATTTTACGGTCATAACAGGGATTAAATTTTGCTTTAATTCAAGGTCGCTAGCAGGCGAAAGACCGTAAAGCGCAATACCTACGCGGGAAAGGGTAAGGTGCTTATCCTCGTCTTGCAAAAACGCTGCCGAATTTGCACAATGCACAAGTGTGGGGTTAACACCATTTTGCTTTAAGGTTTGGACCGCTTTTATAAAGCGTGAATATTGCTCGTTTGTAAAACCGTCTTCATTTTCAGGGGTTCTATCCGACACGGCAAAGTGGGTGAAAACACCCTCCACCATAAAGCCTTCAAGTTTAGCACTCAAAACGGCTTCGCTTATACCGCAAAGGCAAGCGCTTCGGCAGTCGAAGCCTAGGCGCGACATACCTGTATCGAGCTTAATATGTACTTTGATTTGGATATTATTTTCCTTTGCAAAAGCCGATAAATTTTCGGCATATTCTTTAGAATAAACGCATTGCGATAAATCGTTATTTGATAATTCTAAAGCCTTATTTACAGGGGTGTAGCCTAAAATCAAGATAGGCTTAGCTATGCCTTTTTCACGAAGGAAAAGGGCTTCGTCTATGTTGGAAACGGCAAAATAATCCGCCCCGTTTTCTTCTAAAACGGGCGCTATAGCGGCGGCGGAATGACCGTAAGCGTCGGCCTTTACTACTGCCATAATTTTACTGCCTTGCGCGTTTTCTCGCCCGTCACAAGCTTGAACCATCTCGCCATCTGGCAGAACGGTGTCAGCCATTTGTGCTTTATTATTATCGGATAAATTTGTTTAAGGCTTGAATATGGCATAAAAATTCTGGAAAAAACATACCCAAACGTGCTCTGCCCGTTTTTCCTTGTGATCGCAATGCGATTTTCTTCAGACCCGTACAATCCGCAATTCAAGATAAACAGCTCGAACCTTTTGCCTTTGTCAGTCAATGAATCAGTCTCGCCCATCCAATAATCCGCAAGCTCATCGCAAAGGCGGGCAAAGTCGTCAAGCGAGCAACGCTTCAACATCTCCTGTCGCGAGACAGGATTTTTTGCTTCATTTCTATTTATCAACCACAGGTCAATAAACGGTCTGATTCCCGATCCGGCATATTCAACGTGCTTTGCCAGGTGGGCTATGTGATAAAAATAGAACAATTCCTCTGAGAAAACGTGTTCATGTTTTTTGCCGTCTGCGACGGTTGCGTGTTCCCACGCTTCAACCAATACGTCACGTGCAAGATTTGCTCGCTCGTCATCTATCAGGGTGAAATGAAGCTCTACGTGAACGCCGCCCTCTGAATGAAATGAACGGTCGTGATCCCCCTCTATCCCCTTTTTGTAATCAAGCTTGCCTATGAGAAGCGCTTCCGCTCTGTCAAGGTCTTCGGGGTGCACAAGAATATCTATATCGCTGCTCGTGCGCATCCATCCCTCGGGATAAAGCTCGCGTATTACCGCGCCCTTCAGCAGAACGAAATCGATCTTTTCATTTTCAAGAGCATCGCGCATTCTTGCGATCTCATACTCCATTCCCTCGCACCTGTACATTGCAAGGTATTGCTGTTTCTGAAACTTCGCAAAATCCTCATCCTCAGGAGAAATCAAACCGTGGTTTTCAAGTGCGTAACCGATAAGATGAGCCATGTCGTTGCGTTTTGATATGGCGTATATCTCATGCAGATTGCCCTTTATGACTTCAACTTCTTCGTTCGACAGCTTGCCGTCATCACGCAG
>JAFVTJ010000017.1 GCA_017503305.1 Clostridia bacterium | reverse complement strand
TTAAAGAGAGTATTTGTGGATGATTTCCACTTACCGCCTGAAATGTAGAAGTCTTTGCCATTGAACTTGAAGATACACTTAGCACCGGAATCCCACTTGCCCTTGTTAATGTAGAACCAGCTGCCGTTCTTCTTAAAGAGGGTCTTAGAGGATGAATTCCACTTACCGCTCTTAATGTAGAACCACTTGCCTTCGTGCTTTACAAGGTCTTCTGTAGAAGAATCCCACTTACCGTTCTTAATATAGAACCATTTGCCACTATATTTTACAAGTGTTGTTAATTTAGAACTCCAGACACCTTCTTCAATATAGAACCACTTACCGTTTAACTTGTGAAGAGAAGTAGCTTCGGCATCCCATTCGCCGTTTACAAAGTACTTCCAAACGCCGTCAATCTTAACTAACGTAGGTTCGTCACTTACGTACTTACCGCATTCGTTACAGAAAAGGTCATCTTCATTGTCGTAAAGATGAATGCCGTTTTCACAGTCAACATCAGCAATTTCGTTTTCTTTAAGTGTGGCATTATTTTGATTACGAATAAAGAAGCCTTGAATATGACATTCTTGAGTTGCTGTTTTACGTACAGGTTTAATAAATGCAGTGTGTTCACCATATTCTAGATCGGTAGCCAAAATAAGAGGTCTAACAGTATCGCGTTTAACGGTTTGGTATTCGCCGCCGTCAATACTTATGTCAAATCCCTCTATGGATTGATTTTCAAGTATGGCAAGTTCAGTACCTGTAAATTTAATTGCTAATACGCAATCTTCGCTCATTGATTTAACACCGCCGGCAAGGCAACCTTTAAGGTTGCTTGCTCCACCGGAATATGCAAAACCAGTGCCGCCTAATGCTTCAGAAGCAGTAACCAAAGCCCTATCGCCATCAATAAATTGAAGATCACCATCAAGCAATTTATCGCTTATCATTGAAGGCAATTTGTGATTTGTAACGGTGGTGTTATCGCCATTAGCTTCTAACTGACTGTTAAGATATTGCTTAATTAAACCGCCGTAAATCGCATAACCTTTATCGTTGGGGTGCGCAGTATCGCCAGAGTAGGTTTTCCAAGGATTACCGGTAACGGCCATTTCTTTTGCTACGGCACGACCAACGTGAATACTCGGAACTTTATATGCAATAGAAACATTTTCGTGAGCCTGTGCATATCGATGCAATGCGTCGGGGTTAACCATTCCCTTATCTGTAACTAATATTGTTACAATATCACAATCGGGTAATGTTTTTCTAATATTGCGAACTATAGTTTCAAAATGTCTGGTTGATTCTACTGTGTTATAACCGCGTTTGCCGCTGTTATAGGTATCGTTAATTGAAAATTCAACAAATATCAAATCCGGTGAATTGGGCAATATATCTGCATTGAGTCTATAAACGCCGAATAATGAGCAGGCATCACCATATGCAACGTTAACATTATTAACGCTACCATTACCCGCATTTGCAGTTAACCAATCACCAACAAGTGCGCGCCAAGAGGTACGGTTTGCATTACTAGCACCTGTGCCGTTTGTTACCGAACCGCCCAAATAAAGAACATTTATCGGTTCGCCTCTTTTAAGTTTTGCAAAGGTGTTTATAAGCCCGTTACCACGGTTATAAATAAAATCATCACAATTAAAATGTACTTCTTGACCGTCAAGCCAAGTATAAGTCGGGAGTTCAGAAGCGGATTCTGTTGTAGCCATAACGTCTCCTTCTAAAGCGGATACCGCAGATGTGCAGGTTGAAAAAACCATTAAAACTGCAAGCATAACGCTTAGAAACTTGAAATTTTTGTTTTTCATAAAATCCTTCCTTTCGTGATTTATATGTTAATAATAACATTCTTTCACCAAGATTTCAACAATTTTTTGGCATTTTGTATATTACTTATTAAAATAAGCTTTCATTTTCGAACAAAACCGCTAAAAACTCATCCTCTTTTTTGTTTAAAACACAAAAAATCTAATTGGAGAGTCTTTCCGTTTTTACCTGCTATTTTGCAAGCGTACCGCCGTCGCCTTTAAGCAGAATTAAAACCTCTTCTTGCCTTAGGTTTAACAAATTTATATAAACCAAAACCTCAGTTTCGCCATCGGTACACAAAAATTCGTAACAGCGCGCTTCCCCGCCGCTTTTGGTTGGGATAAGCGCAATAGAGGCTTTAATAATTTTAAGCTCGTGGCTAAGCTTTTCGGCCGCCTGTTTTTCGGTAGTGGTTGCTGTTTCAAAGGCGCGTGGCTTGTGGTTACTAATAAAACCCGCCGCTTCGTATAGCACGATTTCACCGCTATCCATAGCAACACCCACTTTAATAAGGTCGGTATAACATATTGTTTGCCCATCAAGGTAGGCAAAATTTATTACACAAACCCCTTCATCAGTAAAATAATAGGTTTCTATAAAGGATTCAAGCCCGTTTTGCTGCAAAAATCTTTTAGCCTTTAAAAGCGCCTGCTTATAGGTTATTATATGCTCCTTTGCCGTTGTTTCTTTTCGCATATAAACCACAAACCCGCCATTTTTGCTGACCGTTATATTAGTCTTTCCGTTACTAAAACGAAAGGACTCTATTTTTCCCTTTTCTTCGGATATTAGCTCTAGCTCGCGGTCTTCGCAACCGGAAAATTGACAAGCAATGGTTTTGGCTTCATCCTCGCTTATGGTGTCGGCATCTTCAAGCATAGCGGATTCGCTTTCAAGCAGGTGGTCAGAATAAGGGCCGTCATACACGAGCGTTGGATAATCGACAAATTCGCCCTCGGTTTTTTCTAAAAAGGCCGAAAGACTATCATCAACCGTGCTATCAATTTTATTTTCAATCTCGCTTGCCCAATAATCCAAATTATCGTAGCTCACCGTAGCGGTGTTAACAATTTTTGCAACCTTTTTTGCCGTTTCGCAAAGGGTTGTAATATTTTCCATATAATCCTTCGGAACCTCTTCCCCGCTGTAAAGCTT
>JAFVTJ010000171.1 GCA_017503305.1 Clostridia bacterium | reverse complement strand
CTTGGTTTGTTCATATGTTTGCTAACTTTGCAATAAATACGGTTGGATTTATTTTGTTTGGGATATTGTGATTTTTAATGTTAGGCACTCACGCAAGTGGGTGCTTTTTCATTGCCGATGAATTTATTTAAATTACCGAATAGCGCAAAAAGCACATTTCTTCTTTCTACTTTGTTATGATAGAGAAAATTAAAGAAGGAGAAGGGTAATGTTTGCTATAAAAACGATAGGTCTTGTAAAGAAATACAAGGATATAACGGCGGTAGATAGGCTCGATTTAGAGATAAGGCAGGGCGAATTATTTTCGCTCTTGGGTGTTAACGGTGCGGGGAAGACAACGGTTATAAAAATGCTTTCCTGTGTGGCGAAGGCGACGGATGGCGACGCTTTGGTAGGCGGTTTTAGTATAAAAAGAGATGCGGGCGAAGTAAAGCGTTTAATCGGTGTATCCCCGCAAGAAACCGCTATTGCGCCTAATCTTTCGGTTAAGGAGAATTTGGAGCTTGTATGCGGTATTCACGGGTTTTCTAAAGAGAAAACCAAGGTAAAAATCAAAGAGCTTTGCGACCAATTTGATTTGGAGACTGTTCTTAACAGAAAAGCGGGCAAGCTTTCGGGCGGGTGGCAAAGGCGCCTTAGCATAACGATGGCTTTGATTAGCGAGCCTGAGATTTTGTTTTTGGATGAGCCAACACTTGGGCTTGATGTTATCGCAAGGCACGAGCTTTGGGAGGTTATCCGCTCGCTAAAGGGTAAGATAACTATTATTTTAACAACTCATTATATGGAAGAAGCCGAAGCGCTTTCCGACCGAATTGGAGTTATGAAAAACGGAAAACTCCTTGCAGCAGGTACTGCTAAGGAGTTTGTTGATAAAGCGGATGCCGAAAATTTTGAAACCGCTTTTGTAAAAATTGTTAAGGAGGGTGTGACGTGATGTTAACCTTTGCAAAAAGAAACGCTAAAGAAATTTTGCGCGACCCGATAAATCTTTGCTTCGGCTTGGGGTTTCCCTTGGTTTTGCTTTTGCTTTTAAGCACAATACAAGCGAATGTCCCTGTTGTTTTGTTCGAAATTGGCACGCTAACGCCCGGTATTACGGTATTTGGACTTTCGTTTATTACGCTTTTTTCGGCAACTCTTGTTGCCAAAGACCGCGAAAGCGCATTTCTGCAAAGGCTTTTTACAACACCGCTCACGGCAGTTGATTTTATAATGGGGTATATGCTGCCTTTACTGCCGATTACGTTGGGGCAGGCGGTTATTTGCTATTTGTTTGCAATACCGTTAGGCCTAGAGGTTAATGTAAACATTATATATGCCGTTATTGGATTAATACCTATGGCGATTTTTAATATTTCTTTAGGACTATTGTGTGGTAGCCTTTTGGGTGTAAAGCAGGTCGGCGGTATTTGCGGTGCATTACTTACCAATCTTTCGGCGTGGCTTTCGGGCGTGTGGTTTGATTTAAAGCTTGTAGGCGGATTTTTTGAAAAAATTGCAAATGTCCTTCCGTTTGTTCATGCGGTAGAAATGGAAAAGGCGCTATATAGCGGTAATTTTGAGCTTGCATTCTCGCACATTTTACCGATTGTTTTATATAGTGTTATCAATTTAGTGCTTGCCGTGGTTTGTTTTATTAAATGTATGAAAAAGCTGTAAGGAATAATAGAGTGTTACAAAATATTAAAAACCGTTGGAATTCCCAACGGTTTTTGTTAAATTAAAGTTCTGTAAAATCGGTGTAAACCTTATCAAACAAAGCTATGAATGATTCTCTTTCAAAGATATTTTTATCAATTGTTTTATGGCTTACAAATACCTTATCATCAATAGGTGTATTGTGGGCGAGAAGCATCCAATTTTCAGGCATATTATTAGGTTGCACGAAAATGAGCTTATCAAATTCCGAAATACCAACCAAACGGCGCCATTCGTGTTGCATATTGATAATATCGCTTGCCTTTTCGATGGTGATTTTGCCCTTTTGCAAGCGCGAATAAATCTTTTTAAGCTTGCGGTGGTTTACGTTGGGCGCCATATCGTTAATCAAAATACGAACGTTTTTGTTGATATCTTCAAGAACTTGCTTTTGGTGAGCATCGGTGGGCTTACCGCTTAGCAGGGTGATATCATATTTATCGTAATCGATGGTATCGAAATACTTAATAAGTCTTGATTTGTTTGTAAAATTGGTGGTGAAATCTGCCATAATAAGAATTTTCTTCTTATCGGTAGTGCAGGAAACCGTCTTACAAGGCTTACCGAAGAAGATATCGTCGATAACACGGTCACAAACCTTGCCGTCTTCCTTAGAACAGCACCAATCAAACATTTTTGAATAATTATCGGCGTAATCCTTTTTAACCTGTTCGATATTGTTGATGTAATCGGCAATATCTTCAAGATTTTCACTTACGGGGCCCGGAAGCTCATCAAGTGAAATGTAAAGACCGCGGTTTTCGGAATAATCAGCCAGGTCGGGAACATAAAAAAGGATTGGCTTGCCTGTGCTTAAGAAATCAAAGAAGATACTTGAATAGTCGGAAATCAAGACATCAACTGCGGGGAGAAGCTCGTTTGTATCAACGGTAAAGGGAATACAAATCTTGCTTAATTCCTTATCCATACTAATCGCGCGGTAGATAAAGTAGTGAACGCGTAAAAATACTTCGTATTCATCAGAATTAATGCGTTCCTTAAGGGTTCTAACCGCTGCTTTAAGGTCGGTTAAGTCAACATTAACCGAATTGTATAATTTGCCCTTCCAGGTAGGAGCGTAAACTACAATCTTTTTATCGGTTTTAATACCGAATTTTGCTAACTTTTCTAACGATTGCTCGCGGGTGAAGGTCTTTGTTGTGTCGGTACGGGGTAGGGGTTCATCAACAAGCTTGCCCTTATAAATGCCATCCAGCATATACGCTTTTTTGAACATTCGCTCGGCAGTGAATAGGTTAGCGCCGATGACGTGAGTGGCATTTATAAAGTTACGGGCGATATTTTCGGTTGAATTAATACGTTGTTCCGCTCTTTCATAGCCCATAACCTTTAGTGGAACGCCATGCCAAGTGTTGATATAAATTTGTTCATCGCGTTTACCAAAATACATAGGAACTGAAGAGTTTGAAACTAAATATTTGGCTGTTGACAGGTATTTAGCATATTTTTTAGAATGTCGCTTAATAAAAATAACGTTTGGATTTTTAGCAAATTCGTTAAGGTTGCGTTTTGCTATTTTTGCATCGTTAATAGCCCAGACAAATTTGTAATTTTTAAATTCATCTCTTGCCATTAGGTTTTTGAAAATAGCACGGGGACTGTCTAAAACACCGAGACCGCTAAAAGCATCAAAGAAAACGCAATTTTCATCAATAGGCAATTTGACGTATTTATTGATAGTGATTCTTAAAATTTTCTTTTGAGTGTTTGCTATAAAACGTCTTACCTTTTTGAAAAGCTTCTTTTTGAGCTTTATTAAAACCCTTTTGCATTTGCCTAAAATACGACGGATAATGCTTTTTGAAACCGGTGTGTTCAAGGGTTTATAAGGCTCGTGACCTTCCTTTAAATATTCAAAGGGGTTTATGAGCTTATGGTCTTCAGTTTTGGGTAAAGCAAGATTTTCTTTATCATCCTTGTATTTTGCAATTCTCGAATTTTCCGAAATAGACAAGGCTTCAATTTCTTTGATAAGCTCTAAAATCTCAGGTTCTTTAACTTGGCTTAAAAGTGTATCATCAATCGCGAAGAAATGCTTACTTTGTCTATCCTTAAGGCGCGGCAAGGCGTTATAATCGCCGTAAACACGCTCTAAAATCTTTTCATAGTGCTCGGGAACAGGGAAGGAGTAATTTTCAAAAGGAACATACAGTGGCTTACCAAAATACTCTCTTTTAAAGGTTTCTTTCTTTGTGGGATAAAGGCTTGAAAAAACGGTGGCATATTGACTGTCGGAGTTGTTGGATAAGGTCATAAGACCGTTAATTTGCTTATGTAAAGATTTGAAAGAACGGAATGCCCCATAAATTTTTAAGGGGAAATAGAGCATAAGTTTTCTTTTTAATCCTTTATACCAAGAAATTTTGTGTAGACCTGATTTTATCCATAATGTGCGGCGTAGTGTTTGGATAAGTTTACCCCTTTTAACCAATGCCTTTGAAGAATCGTCAGGAACATAGTCAATGGGCATAATATCAACGGTAGGACCTGCGTGAAGCGCAATGCCCTGTAAACGTTGTTTAACATAAGGTACAGTGCGGGTCATCTGAACGTGGGAAAAAATAGTCCAATGCTTAGGATTGGTTTCGGGAGTGTCAACTACGTAGCCTTCGGGAAGACCTGTTTTTGCCAATTCGAAAAACTTGTCATAATCCTCGCGGGGCATAAAAATGTCAATATCATCATCCCAAGGAATAAAGCCCTGGTGACGAATGGCGCCAAGCAAAGTGCCTTCACCAAGATAATATTTAAGATTGTGTTCTTTGCAAAAATCGTCAATCACCGAAAGAATTTCGAGTACGTAATTTTGAAGCATTTGCAAATACATATAGTCCGGTGCGGTCATATTAAGCTGTGTTCCGTCGGATAATATTACCAAGCCCTTATTTTGAGTGACGTTAAAATCTCTATTAATATTCACAATACATTCCTCATTTAATTGTTGGTTATTTTATTGCGTATTTGTGTACTGTTTGTTTCTTGTGTGTAAGGGAAGTATATGATTTCAACTCCCAAGGGTTTAAGCACTTCTTCGTAGTGATTAAAGCGCTCACTTCCTTTATAGTCAGAACCAACAAAAAGGAAGTCGTATTTAATTTCATCGTAAGCATCTAAGTCGGACTGAGTGCAACTTACAACTTCATCTGCATATTTAGTACCACGAATAATTTCCATACGTTGTTCAAAGGGAATAAGCAAATTTTTACCTTTGTGTGAACCGTCGGGATGAACACCGACAATTAAATAGTCACAATATTGTTTGGCCCTTTTCAGCAGGTTTAGGTGACCGATGTGGAAAAGGTCGAACGAGCCTGTTAAATAGCCAACCGTTAATTTAGGCTTGGTTTGAAGATTGTTATTTTTTAATTTATACTCATAACTTTCTAAACCAAATTTTTGCGGATTTTCGTGATAGCGGCTTATAACTTCACCGTACACTTCAAAGTTTGGTATAAATAACGTATTTCTTTCTAACATTTTATCATAAATATCGTTAATTAAGGGTGTGATTAAATCGATGTTGGTATTATCGCCGCCGTGGAATTTTGTACCCTTAATTTGACCGGGTGCAACTGCTAAAATACGGTTTTTAATGTTTTGACCTTCAAGCTCGGCATTTATTGCTTCAATGAATTTTGATAACGCAGCCTTCGAGGCAGAATAAACCGCATATAAGGGCGATGATACCAAACCTGCAATACTTGAAATAACGGTACAGTAAAAATCATCCGCGCTATTGATTTTATTATAAAAAGCACTAATGATTTTAACTAACGAAACGGTGTTAATCTTGAACATTAAATCAATTTCGGTTTTGGTAAGATTTTGGAAATAATCCAATCTGCCGACACCTGCAGTAATGATTAATGTATCAATATCGTTATATTGCAGTAGGCTTTCAGGTTCATCACTAAGTAAGTTAAACC
Organism: Clostridia bacterium; assembly: GCA_017503305.1. Next base: position 6,966 of record JAFVTJ010000171.1, on the reverse strand, counting down.
TGACAAAAGTTATTCTTTCATCGGAAAGAATAGGGTTGGTTTTATCAACAACATAAATTTTACTGTAATTTTCTGAAATTAGTTTTTGAACTGCGGCAGCACCAAGTCCATTAGAACCGCCGATTACCATGGCAATTTTTTTCATGATTTAATTCACTTCCAGATTAAATTTGACTTCCGAATTTATAACAAAGAAAATTAAGGCAAATGCGCCTTATGTATTAAGGGCAAAACTCCCCATAATCCATATTGTATTATATCGTATGGTTCGACTAAAAGCAACAATATTTTTATTTGGTAATTTGCTCAGTAAAAATTGTAAATTTTTGTTTATAAAACATTAATTAAGTATTAAGAAAATAATAACTTATTCTTTACAAAATATTAAAAAAGTGGTATCATTAATATGATATACTATGTTCTATAAACAGATGGAGGTATTTCTATGATTGAGGTTAAAGGCCTTTCTAAAAGATATGGCACTCACTTAGCGGTTAGCAACGTTGATTTTTCTATCCAAAAGGGTGAGGTTATAGGTTTCTTGGGTCCTAACGGCGCCGGTAAATCTACAATAATGAATATTCTAACAGGTTATCTTTCCTTAACACAGGGCGAGGTTAAGATTGATGGCTTTAATATTGTTGAATATCCCGAAGAGGCAAAAAAGCGTATTGGCTACTTGCCTGAAATTCCGCCCCTTTACGTTGATATGAAGGTTAGAGAATATCTTAACTTTATTTACGATCTTAAAAAGGTTAAGTTCCCTAAAAAAGCGCATATTGACGAAATTATGAAGCTTATTAAAATTGAACACGTGGAAAATCGCCTTATTAAGAATCTTTCAAAGGGTTATCGCCAAAGAGTAGGCTTAGCTCAAGCTCTTGTAGGCAACCCAGACGTACTTATTTTGGACGAGCCCACCGTTGGTCTTGACCCCAAGCAGATTATTGAAATAAGAAATCTTATTGCACGTCTTGGTAAAAACCATACAATTATCCTTTCATCACATATTTTATCCGAAATACAGGCAGTTTGTAAGCGTGTTATCATTATCAATAAGGGCCGCATGATCGCTGACGACACACCCGAAAACTTGTCTGACCGCCTTTCAAACGACCGCTCGTTAGTGGCAAGAATTGAATGCAGCGAAAAAGAAATGTTAGAAACACTTTCAACCGTTAAGGGTGTTAAAGCCGTAACCTCGCTCGGATGTAAGGAGCAGGGAAGCTTTGATTTCCTTATTGAGCCGGAAGAAGGCACCGACGTTCGTAAGCTTGTGTTCGAACGCGTTGTTTCACGCGGCAAAACTATTTTATCTCTCACCAGTAATAAGGTATCTCTTGAACAGGTATTCTTACGCCTTACCGAAGCCGGCAGTTATGAAGAATCTCGTAAGCTATTAGGCTTTGAAGAAGAAGCAAAGGAGGAAATTGAACAATGATCGCTATTTTTAAAAGAGAGTTTAAATCGTATTTTAATACTCCAATAGGCTATATTGTTTTGGCCGCTTTTTACTTTTTCTTAGCCCTTTATTTTATGGTTTATTTTTCAAATGGTGTTCCCCACGTGGAATACGTTATTTCTGAAATGTTGACCGTAACAATTTTCGTTATGCCTATAATTACCATGCGCCTTATAAGTGAAGACAGACGCCAAAAGGTTGACCAAGCATTATTTACTGCACCCGTTTCCTTAACCGGTGTTGTTATGGGTAAATTTTTTGCCGCTTTAGCAGTTTTTGCTTTAGGCTTTGCACCTAGCATTATTTTTGAGCTTATAGTTATGTCTTATATAAGTGTTAATTTATTTAGCTTTGTATATGCACTTATCGGCATTTTGCTTTTGGGTAGCACTCTTATTGCTATTGGTATGTTTATTTCCACATTGACTGAAAGCGCCGTTGTATCTGCTATTTTGACCTTGGTTATAAATATTTTAGTGCTTTATATGTCAAGCTTTGCACAAATGATAAATATCGCATGGATTTCAAAAATAATTGAAAAAATGGCATTCATTAACACCTTCTCAAGCTTTGGGGAAAATCTATTCTCGTTGCCGGATATTTTCTATTTTGTAAGCATAACCGCAGCGTTTATTTTCCTTTGCGTTCGCGCACTTGAAAAGAGAAGATGGGCTTAAGGGAGGTATTGAAAATGGATGAAAAAAAGATTGTAAGCACTGAAAATAAAACAAAGAAAAAGTTTACTCTTCCTAAGCGTAAGCACATTAAAAATCAATTTTTATTTAAGCGTGGTGCCTATTCGGTTGCAATTACCGCAATAGTTTTGGTTGGTATTATTATACTTAACGTTTTGGTTTCTGCTCTTAATAACCGCTTTTTGCTTGAATATGATATGACAAGTAATAAGGTTAATACCATAAGCGAAGAGAATATTGAATATATTAAAAAAATTGATACCGAAGTAACCGTTACTATGTGTGCTTTAGCACAGGATTATTATAGCGGCAGTATGAACGACTACGCACAGTATCAGTACGGTATAACTGAAAATTATAATGATTACTATAAGCAAACGGTTAACCTTATTGAAAAATATAACAACTATAATAAAAAGATTAAGGTTAAATTTGTAGATACTCAGGATGCATCCTTTGCTGATATTACCGCTAAATATTCTAATGACCAACTTAACTATGGTGATATTATTGTAAGCTGCACAAGAAACGGCGTTGAAAGATATAAGATTATCGGCTTTAAGGACATTTACAATATAACCGAGGACGATACCTATGCAAGTATGGGTTATATTATGTCTACAATAGACAGTAACAATATTGAAACCGCCTTGACCAGCGCAATAGCTTACGCTACAAGCCTTAAATCAAGCAAGGTGGCATTTATTACCGGTCACAGCAAGAAGGATACTACCGAAGTATACCGCAAGCTTTTAGAAACCAACAATTACGAAGTGGATTTGATTTCGGACAAGATGATAACCGAAATTTCTGATAAGTATGATGCAATATTCATTGCGGCGCCCACAAGCGATTTTATTGAAAGTGAGCTTGACGCTATTGCTGATTACCTTGACAACGATGAAAAGTATAATAAGGGTCTTGTATTCTTTGCCGATGCAGCTGCACCATATTTGCCCAATTTATATGGATTCCTTGAAGAGTGGGGCATAACAATTGATGCAGGTATACTTTTTGAAACAAATACTTCAAACCATCTACCCGAAACACCTACCGCATTGGGCTCATATCCCGTTGCGGAGGATGAAATTGTAGAAAAAATCTCACTCTGTATTTCGGGCAGCAACGTTCCCATGGTTCCTGCTTACACACAAGAAAATAGCATAAAGGTTACCACTTTAATGTCAACACCTGCAAGTGTAGTTGGTGCACCTGTGGGAACATCAAACGCTTGGAATGGTGCGGATGATTACGAGCCCATTGCTTATTCTACTGTGATTCAAAGCCAAAGAGCTGCTTATGATGATGAAAACAATCTTATTACTAATAATGTAATTGCTTTCAGTAGCTGTGATTTTATTTATTCTGAATATGGTGAATATAATAACGTAGGTAATAAAAATGTTGCTTTAGCTGCTGCTGAACGTGCATCCGGTGCGGATAATACCGGTATTTCGTTCGTATCTAAGGTTATTACCGACGAAAGCTTTGCAACATCGGTTACCGAGGAAAAAGTAAATTTGATTATTATTATATTCCTTGTACTTTTGCCGTTAGCTTGCATTGCGGCAGGTATATACGTATTTATTAGGAGAAAGAACTCATAATGAACAACCTACCCGAAAAAGATGAAAATTTAGTAGCCAATGACGAATTTTCAACCGTTTTTTCAGACCCGACCGAGCATAGAAAAATTGTGGTTAAGGACAAGAAAAACCGTTTAAAGATTGGTCTTTCGCTGTTGCTCGCAGTTGCAGTTTTAGTGGGCGGTACCTTTGCGGTAGTAAAACTTATTCCCGAAAAGGAAGTTGAAACCACGCCCTTAAATAAAAAAATAATGATTTTAGAGTATGACATTGAAAATTGCGAAAAGGTGAGCGTTAAAAATCAAAACGGTACTTTTGAGCTTTTGTCTAAAATTGTTAAGGATACCGACGAGCAGGATGGCGAAGTGGTTGAAAAGAAAGCCTGGTATATGAAGGGTTATAAAGAAAGTATGACAGATAGCGACTTGATTGAGTCGGTGGTTATCACCCTTGGGGATATATCGGCCATACGTGAAATCACTACAAGATCTAAAAAAGAATGCGGTTTGACTAATCCTGTTATCGAAGCAAAGATTTGGCTTGATAAAGAGGAAATCACGGTATCAATCGGTGGCAAATCGCCTGATAACGCAGGTGTCTATCTAATGCTTTCCACAAGCGATAAAATTTATCTTGTGGGAGATGATTTGCAAGAGGACTTATCCTTCGCAGATTTGGATATGGCAACCACTGAAACACAACCGGGCATCACTCTTCCTGACAAATATTCGCACTATTATGAAAGCGGCAATTTGACTCGTTTTGATAGCATTACTATTACGGGTAAAAATTTCCCCGAAAAGATGGAGTTTGTGCAAAACCAAGACGATAATATATCAGGCTATGTTCCGTATTCTGTTGTAAAACCAACTAAAAGAACGGCCGAAAATGTTCCCGGCCTGTTTTCAGTTTTCAGCACCGGTTTTTCGGTGCAGGGGGCATATGCTTATGATGCGTCTAAAGCAACTGTAAATGCCTTGGGCTTAAATAATCCTGATTTTGTTTTAAGCGCACATTTTGGCAGTTACACCTATTCCTATAAGTTTAAGCAGCAAGAGGATGGCGATTATGCCGTTATCGGTAATGATAGCGAATACGTGCCTAAGGTTTCATTAACTGACTGTGGTTTCTTAAGCTACACCACTACCGATTTCTATAATCAATCAGTATTTTTGACTCCTATTGCCGGAATTAAAAACCTAACTCTTAAAACAGAGGATAAGACCTATAGCTTTAATATTAGCGAAAATCCAAGCAGTGATGGCGAAACAGATATGTTTATTATTGAATGCGATGGCAAAAATTACAATTCTTCGTATTTTCAATCATACTATCAGTATCTATGTCTTTTAAAATGCATGGATTTTGACGTGAAAAAGACTAATTTAAAGCCCGAGTTTACTATTATATACACCTATGACGATAAAAAGCATGAGCCTACAAAAATTGAATTTGTAAAGCTTAACTCTACTAAGTATCAATATTCTATTGACGGTGTACCAATGGGTAAGGTGGGTGCTACAAGTTTTAAAAAGGTTTATAGGCTGCTTGATAAGTTGCTAGCAGGCAAACCGGTAGACATTAACTAAACAAAAACTCCCTTCGCACTGCGAAGGGAGTTTTCAAATGCAAATCTTATTCAAAAATATTGTTTTCTTTTATTTGTTTAATAAAGGTATCAATTTCGCCCAATGCTAAAACCGTAGAAATTTCAAAATTTGTTAGTACAAGGTCAAGCAATTGAGAGGTGTTTAAATTTTCTTTTTCTAAAACACCCCATAAAAACGCGCCTATTTTTGTTAAAACAATTGTTTTTTCAAGAGGTTTATCATTTAAGCAGATAATAAAACCTCCATTTTTTGAAATTAAGCTGTAGCCGTTTTTAATCTTCATAATAACACCTCACAAATTTATTATATATTAAAATATTTACTATTGCAAGTCTTAGGGTTTTTGGTGTATAATGTTTTTAGTAAATTTTTAGTTTTGGAGAAGAAATATGGATACTTTTTTTGAACAAATTATTCGCATAAAGAAAACCGGAAAAACAATTGCCGCCTTTATTGGCATTTGGCTTTTGGCGTTTTTGCTTTGCTTTTTGGCATTTTTATTTTCGGGAATTATTGGTTCAATTTTTATTTTTGTAATTGCAGGTATCATTTTTGGTGCATTTAGGCTTTCGGGCTTACTTAATACCGAGTATGAGTATATTGTTACCAACACTACATTGGATATTGATAAAATTACAAATAAATCGACCCGTAAGCGTTTACTTAGTGTAGAGCTTCCCACTGCTTCGCGTCTTGAAAAATATAATCCCGCATTGCTTACTAATATTGATCTTAAGAAGGTTGTTTTCGCTTGCAACAAGGACGATGCTTCTTATTTGTTGGTTTGCGAAAAAGAAGGCAAGGGCGCACAGTATTTGGTATTTGCACCAAATGAAAAAATGCAATCAGCTATGGTAAAATCGCTTCCAAAATTTATTGCAAATAGTGCTTTTAAGTAAAGGGTATGTGCCGTATGGATGTATTAACTAAGGATTTAATTAGGTTTTCCGAAGAAAATGCCGTCCATAGCGGCGCATTTTCTTTTTTAGAGCTTATGAAAATAGCGGGGGATACCGCAACCGAAATTATACTTAAAAATTACGATGTGTCTAATAAGAAAATTGCCGTAGTATGCGGTAACGGTAATAATGGTGGCGATGGCTTTGTTATTGCAAAAAATCTGCAAAATAAAGGCGCTAAGGTTATTCTTTTGCTTCCCATGGGTGAGCCGATGACCGATTCGGCAAAGCATTATTATAGCTTACTTTCAAGTATTGAGATTAAACCCGATTTAGATGATGATTACGATATTATAATTGATGCGATTTTTGGCATTGGGCTTAGCCGTCCGCTTGATGAAAAAATGATAAATCTTATCCAAAAAATTAATGCTTCAAATGCTGTAAAAATTGCGGTTGATATACCATCGGGTATTGAATGCGATACGGGCAAGATTTTAGGCGCTTGTTTTAAGGCGGATTTGACGGTTACCTTTATAGCGCACAAGCCGTGCTTTATGCTGCCACCTGCTACCGATTTTACGGGCAAGGTGGTTGTGGCGGATATTGGCGTTAAGCCCTGTGGGTTTAAGTATAAAACTATTGAAGCGCCGATTTTACCTAAGCGTAGCCCTAACTCTCATAAGGGTACTTACGGTACTGCCGTGATGTGTT
>JAFVTJ010000170.1 GCA_017503305.1 Clostridia bacterium | reverse complement strand
TTAGAACGCCTTTCCATGCCTATATTTTTATATTTAAAGCCTACTTTCAAAAGCTCGAAAAAAGACAAAACCCTGATTACGAGTGCTAAAATAAATAGCGGTTTTAACGGCTTTTTTCGTTTTGTAGGTTTTAGCTTTAAAACCTTTTGGTACGGTAACTCTTTAGTTTTTATTTTCATAAACTTCCCCTTAATATTACTCTACTTATAATATAACTTTTTCGGTGGAATTTTTCAAGTTATATTAACTATTTAGGCTCAAGAAAAATTTTTTCAAAAAATCATAAGAGCACTATTGACAATCACGTGACCGTGTGGTATTATATAATCACACCACAAGATAAGGGGGAATAGGATGCAGAAAAAATATCCCGGAACAACCATAGAAGTCCTTGCGATGCAAAAAGGCGGTTCGCGAATACTGTTTGACGGTATATTTGCCGCTGGCGGTATTACACTTTCGCAGGTTTCTAATATGACTGGGCTTGAACCCTATCTTATTCAAAACTGGGTGAAACGAAAATTTGTTTCTTCACCTAAAAAAAAATTGTATTCTAGACAACAATTTGCCCGAATCATTATTATAAATATGTTAAGGGAATCCTTGCAAATCGAAGCTATTTGTAATTTAATACAGGTAATCGGCGGCGAAATTGACAACGACTCCGACGACCTTATAAAAGATAACGAGCTTTACCATAGGTATTGCGATATGATTTGCGACGAAGTAATTGACATATCAGATAAATCGGCAGTTTTGAAGGCGGCACAAAATGCCGCGGAAGGCTTTGAAGAAAAAAATCCCGCTGAAAAGCAAAAGCTTGTAAGAATATTAGAAATTATGCTGTATGCGCATACAGCGGCAAGACTTCGCGACTCAGCTAAGGTATTGCTTTCAACCCTACAATAACTTTTAAGAAGGGAGAAAAATTTAATGTTATTAATTGAATGGTGGAATTCTTTAAGCTTGGTTTTACAAATTTTTTACTGTATTGCCATTCCCGCAACACTTGTGTTATTAATACAAACAATACTTATGCTTTTAGGTATTGGTGACGGCGAAGCGGATTTAGATGCGCCCGACCTTGATTTAGATACACCCGACGGCGATTTCGACCTTGACCTTGATACCGACACCCTACCCGACGGCATTGACGGTGATATTGACGACGTAGCAGGGCTTGAAAGCCTGCACATTTTCACCGTAAGGGGCATTGTTGCTTTCTTTGTTATATTCGGTTGGGTTGGTGTTGTAATGCAATCGGCAAACGTGGCGCTACCCATTACCTTAATTGTTGCAACTCTTTGCGGTTTTGCTGTAATGCTTGCAATAGCTTACCTGTTTAAGCTGGTTTTACGTCTTAAAAGCGACGGCACGGCCGATAACCGCAACGCTTTAGGGTCGGCAGGTAAGGTGTACCTTACAATACCGCCTGCCCGTTCGGGCGAAGGCAAAATCAACGTTATGCTTCAAGGCGCTTATGTTGAACGCAATGCCGTTACCGACGAAAGCGAATCTATCCCCACCGGCAGCGAAATAATCGTTGTCGGCACAAGTGGACAAACAAGTTTAGTCGTTAAACGTAAATAAAAAAATATTAAAAAAACGGAGGAAAAATTTATGTCATCTGGAATCATCTTTTTAATCACAGCAGCGGTACTTATTTTTGTATCCTTTATAATTTGGATATGCTCACGATACAAAAAATGCCCTTCTGACAAGATTATGGTAGTTTACGGTTCTATTGGTAAAAACGGCGACGGTTCAAACCGTAGCGCAAAGTGTATTCACGGCGGCGCTGAATTTATTATTCCTGTTTTCCAATCATACGCTTACTTGGACCTTACTCCCATTTCAATTCAGGTTGACCTTAGAAACGCGCTTTCTAAGCAAAACATCCGTATTGACGTTCCTTCAAGATTTACCGTTGGTATTTCTACCGAACCGGGTGTTATGCAAAATGCGGCTGAACGCCTTTTAGGCTTAAAGCTTGCCGAAATTCAAGAGCTTTCAAAGGATATTATTTTCGGTCAGCTACGTCTTATTATCGCAACAATGGATATTGAAGAAATCAATACCAACCGTGACAAATTCTTAGCGGCTGTAAGCGAAAACGTTGAAACCGAACTTAAAAAGATTGGTCTTCGCCTTATCAACGTTAACGTTACCGACATTAGCGATGAATCGGGCTATATAGCAGCCCTTGGTAAAGAAGCCGCTGCAAAGGCTATTAACGATGCCAAAAAGAGCGTTGCCGAACAGGATAGAGAAGGTTCTATCGGTGAAGCAAACGCTAAAAAGGAACAAAGAATCGAAGTATCTAAGGCAGATTCACTTGCTATTGAAGGTGAAAACGAAGCCAAGATGAAGATTGCAATGTCCGACGCCGCTTTACGTGAAAAAGAAGCCGAAGCCCTTAAAATTGCAACCACAGCTGAAAAAACCCAAGCCGCAAAAGCCTTGGAAGAATCCTATGCAGCCGAACAAGCAGCTGAACGCGCAAGACGTGATAAGGAACAAGCAACCTTGGAAGCTGACGTTATCGTTCGTGCCGAAGCTAAAAAGCGTGAGTTAGAGCTCGCTGCCGAAGCCGAAGCTGAACAAATCCGTAGAAAAGCCCAAGGTGAAGCTGATGCTATCTACGCTAAAATGGAAGCCGAAGCACGTGGTGCGGAAGAAATCCTTAAAAAGCAGGCGGCAGGTTTTGCCGAAGTTGTTAAATCGGCAGGCGGCGACGCTAACGCTGCCTTAAAGCTTCTTATTGCTGACAAACTTGAAGACCTTATGCGTGTTCAGGTTGATGCTATTAAGAACATTAAAATTGATAAGGTTACCGTTTGGGACGGCGGTCAAAACGGTGACGGCAAAACTTCAACCGCAAACTTTATTTCGGGTATGATGAAGTCTGTTCCCCCACTTGACGAAGTGTTTGCAATGGCAGGTATGCAGTTGCCCACACTTTTAGGTCAAAAGCTTTCAGGTACTCCCGAAGTAAGCGAAGCCGTAGCCGAACCTATAGTATCCGAACCCGTAGCCACACCCACAATAGTAGAAACCGCTACCGAAACAGTAGCAGAATAATTTGTAAATTTAAAAGTGATAAACCTATTAGGGCATCTTCCGTAAGGAAGGTGCCTTAATTGTATAACGAAAGCCACCACCTTTAACAAAAACCTTGCATTTTAAAACGTTTTGTGCTATTATGTTTAAAGATTTTTTTAAGAAGGCGATAATATGAAAAAAATACTCACTATTCAGGACTTTTCTTGCGTAGGTAAATGCTCATTAACCGTTGCTATTCCTATTATTTCGGCTTTTGGGATTGAAGCTTGCGCTTTACCCACCGCACTACTTTCCACCCATACACAATTTAAAAATTGGACCTTTTGCAACCTTTGCCCAGAAATCGGCCCCATTACTGACGCTTGGGAAAAGGAAGAAATCAAATTTGACGGCATTTGCACCGGCTACTTAGGTGCAGTCGACTTAATTGAAACCACAAAAGGTATTATTGATAAATTTGTAAAGGCCGACGGCATTGTTATGATTGACCCCGCAATGGGCGACAACGGTAAGCTTTACACCGGTTTTGATATGCCCTACGTTAAGGCTACCAAAACCCTTTGCGCTAAGGCCGACGTTATTACCCCCAACATTACCGAAGCCTCATTTATGCTTGAAACCGAATATAAACCCGAATACGATTACGATTATTTGCTTTCCCTTTGCAAGCAGCTTCACGAAAACGGCGCACGCGACGTTGTGATTACAGGCGTTAGGAAAAGTGATACACAAATTGGTGTATTTTGTTTGCTCGGTGGCAGCGAAGTTTACGAATATTATACCGAACGCGAGGTTAAAGACTTCCACGGCACAGGCGATATTTACTCCTCTGCGGTTTATGGCGGTCTTATGAACGGCAAAACCTTAAAGGAAGCCGTGTCCTTTGCGTGTGATTACACAAAGCACTGCATAGCCGTTACCTTGGCTGAGCCAAACTATTCTATCTATGGTGTAAACTTTGAACAATGCACAGGCGATATTACCGAATTTATAAAATAAAAAATTTAGGCGGAGTGGTTATTCCACTCCGCTTTGCTTTTACGCTGCAGTATTTATTTTTGCATAAGCCTCTGCAATATTTACTATATGGTCACCAATACGCTCGAAGTCGGTAAGCATTTCGGAATAAATGATACAAGCCTCTTCGCTACATTCGCCCTTGCGCATACGCGCCAGGTGGGTTTCGCGATATTCGGTGGTCATATTGTCAATTTGCTCTTCAAGGCTTTCAACCTTTTTAAGCCAAGCCGCAGTATCATCTTCTACATTTAAGGCTTGGGCAAGAGCCGCCGCTGTGATTGCTTGCATTTTTTCAATTTCATCGCAAGCCAAACCCGAAAACTCAATTGATTTTTCCTTTAAAAGCTTGGTGTAGCCTGCAATATTTATTGCGTGGTCGCCAATACGTTCGGTATTGCCGGCTATTAAGAAATAGCGCTCTATATCCGAAACGTTTTGACCGCTATTGTTATGAACCAAAATTTTAGAAATATATTTTGCAATATCCTTATTCAAAATATCAATGGCTTCTTCGGTTTCGGCAATTTCTTCAAGCATAGCAACGTCTCTTTTGCGAATTGCGGTATAAGCCTTGTTCATATTTTCGGTTGCAAGGGCGAGCATATGGTCTACACCTTTTCTTAAAAGGTTGGTGTGAACGGCAGTAAGGCCAAAGTTTATACCACCGCGACGGAACTCGTCACTTAATGCACTTAAAGTTAAAGCTTGTCCGCTTACTGCCTTTTCGGGCAAGATCTTATCGGCTATGCGCGCCAAATATTGACCTGCAGGCAATAAAAGAAGTGTTGTGGCGATATTGAATATTGTGTGCATATTAGCAATTTGCTGAGTTACGTTGTCAGGTGCCAACATTGCTACCCAATCGGTAACGGGCGCAAAAATGCAAAAAACTGTAAAAATAGCCGTACCTATAAGGTTGAATAACAAGTGAATAACAGTAGTTTTCTTTGCAGCACGGTTTGTGCCGATAGAAGCCAAAACCGCAGTAATACAAGTACCGATATTTTGACCGAAAAGCACGAATACGGCAGCCTTAAAATCAATAACACCTGCAACGGCTAAGGCTTGCAATATACCAACCGACGCCGATGACGACTGAATAATCGCAGTAAATAACGCGCCTGCCAAAATACCTAAAAGCGGATTTGAGAATTTTGTCATAAGGCTTATGAATTCTTGCGATTCGCGCAAAGGTGCCATAGAACCGCTCATCATATTCATACCGATAAACAAAATGCCAAGACCGGCTAAAATTTTACCAAACGAATGAACCTTGGGCGCCTTTAAGAAAACAATTAAAGCCACGCCGATAAAGGCAAACAAGGGCGCGAGCATACCAACATCTAAAGCGATCAACTGACCTGTAATGGTGGTACCAATGTTGGCACCCATTATAATCCAAACCGCTTGACTAAGAGTCATCATACCCGAATTTACAAAGCCAACCGTCATAACCGTGGTCGCCGAAGACGACTGTATAACCGCTGTTATAACCGCACCAACCAAAACACCTAAAAAGCGATTTGAGGTAAGCTTTTCTAATATTTTTTTCATTTTGTCGCCTGCCGCTTCTTCAAGGCCACCGCTCATCATTTGCATACCGTAAAGAAAAAGCGCCAAGCCGCCTAATAAACTTAAAATTCCTGCTGTTCCCATTTTTACATCCTCCTATTTCTCTTATGCATTACAATTATAGCCATTGACAATCTATATGTAAAATAGTATAATTTTATAAAATACATAATCAAATAATTATGATAGGAGGCCCGCCATGACCATTCGGCATTTAAAGGTTTTTATATGCGTTTGCAAGCATATGAGTATGACCAAGGCGGCAGAGGAATTGTTTATAGCTCAACCCGCCGTTAGTACTACTATCTCCGAAATTGAAAAAAATTATAACATTATTTTGTTTGAACGCATAAATAAAAAGCTCTTTTTAACCGATGAAGGCAAGCTGCTTTTAATTAAAGCACAGGAGGCGGTCTTAGCTTTCGAGGAATTTGAAGAACTGGCCGGCGACTCTTCAAAAATGCCGCTATTAAAAATCGGCTCATCCCTTACCATTGGTAAACAAAAGCTCCCCCGCCTTTTAAGACTACTTAAAGAAAATTTTAAAAATATTGATATTCAGATTTCGGTTAATCAAACGTCGGTTATTGAAAGTAAAATTTTAAACGGCACGCTTGATTTTGCCTTTATTCAAGGCAAGCCCTCCGACCCGAATATTCGCTCGCGCCTTGTGGACTGTAACAACCTTATCGCAGTTTGCGGCAATAAATATAATATTCCCGAAACTGTGACTCTAGAAGAGCTTTGCCATTATGATTTGCTGCTTCGCGAGGACGAAAGCGTATCGCGCGAGTTTTTAGACAATATTTTCGCCCTTAAAAACATAACCGTTACGCCTGTTATGGAATCCATAAGTAACCAAGCCTTAATCTCCGCCGCGGTGCAAAACCTTGGCGTAACCGTTTTACCCGAAGCCTTACTTATCCGTCAGCTTTCAAAGGGTGGGCTTAGAAAAATCACGGTTGCCGATTACGAATTCACCCGAAATTCCTACCTTATTTACCACAAAAACAAAACCTTTAGCACTGCAAAACAGCAAATTTTTGATTTTTGCTATAAAAACTATAAGAAAAATCTGTAATTTTGCAATAAAGCCACATTTTTTTACGTTATTATAATAAGAACATCTTTGAGGAGGTTAATTATGAAAAAATTATTATCATTGGGGTTAATGCTTGTAATGCTTTTAAGCATTATTCCGCTCGGTGCTGTTACTGTTATGGCCGATGACGGTAAAACCGAATCACTGAAATGGATTGACGGTAAATATTACTACCTTGTAAACGGCGAAAAAACCAACGATACTCTTATTTATAATACATATTATATCAAAGACGGTGTGTGGCAGGACGATGCCAACGGTGTTGTTGAAGTAAACGGCGTATGGTACTATTTACAATACGGCATGAAAAATAATATAACCAACCGCATACAGCAAGGTGATAAATATCTCTATGTTCAAAACGGTATCTGGGACCCTACATTTACCTCACTCGCGCGACAAATGGGATACAGCAGATGGCACTACTACGAAAACGGCGTTTGGAACCCTGATGCGAACGACCTTATAAAATACAAGGGCAAATGGTTCTATATTGAAGACGGTATGTGGAAAAGTAGCGTAAACACGCTATTTAAAAAGAACGGCAAATGGTTCTATATCGAAAACGGAAAATGGAACAAAAACACAAATAAGCTTATAAGCTACAACGGTAAAACTTTTTATATTGAAAATGGCAAATGGGCAAAAAAGACCTTAATATTTAATCACAACACCTACAAATACTATATTAAAAACGGCAAGTTTGACAATATGGCAAACGGTGTTGTTAAGGTTGACGGAGAGCTTTACTATATTAAAAAAGGCAAGGTTGGCGGTCATTATATTATAAAGCACAACGGCGAATACCTGTTTTTTAATTCGGGTAAATACGACAAAAAAGCAAACGGCGTTTACCACGCAGAAATTCCAAAAGCTTTGGGCGGTCCCGATTATGAAAAGGTGTTAGTTAAAAACGGCAAGCTCTCGCGCGAAAACACCCTTGGAAAATACGGATACATCTGGTACTATTTTGAAAAAGGTATCTCAAAATATAAAAAATGCCAAAAAATCGTTCCCTACAAGGACGAATGGTTCT
>JAFVTJ010000016.1 GCA_017503305.1 Clostridia bacterium | reverse complement strand
TGAGGTGGAATCATACGATTGCTTCATGTAAATATAAATGTCATTGGAATTTAAAAAGTTGCGCGGGTCCATATAATGTGCAATAACCTCACGCGAAGCGCCGTACCAACCACCGCTATCGGTCTCAATAAATTTGCCGCTTGTCCAATCATAGCAGCCTTTTCGCATTGAATACCAGGAGGTATATTTACCTTGAACCAGTTTATAGAAAAGCTTATCTTCTAATTCAACAGTTTGTGTAAAGGTTGAATTTACTTTATCAGGGATAAATTCCCAATTAGGATAGATGGCGTGAAGCGTTATCAATGCTTCGTGATAGCTTTTAGGGAAAGCCGATAAAGTTGTTGCGAATTCCTCATCGGGTGTGTATTCGGTTACTTTTATTAAATCTTCACGAACATAGCCGATAACCGTATTTGAGGCCGAAGTATAGGTTACTTCGTACCAAATATAAATTTGTTGTGTTTCGGGGTTGATTGTATTGTCGATATCAACCTTTTTATCAATAACAGTAACGTTAAAGTTAGAAACCTTTGCTAGCGATTTGCTGTTTACAGAGGCATCTTCCCTAACGTTAACTCCACTTTCAGAAATATAGCCTAATTGCAACGTGTCGGCATTAACCTTTATAAAAGAATATGTAGGCAAGGAGCACATTAAAACAATTAATGACAAAAGAAAACAAAGTAACCTGTTTGCTTTCAAAAAACATTACCCCTTTCTACATAATATTACAATTTATTATATAATTTTTTTATTGCAATGTCAACAAAATATGGTGTTATATTATTAAAAACCACACAATATATTTTGGATATTATGTAAAAAAATACCGACAAACTAAAAATAATTTGTCGGTAAAGATAATTTTAAATATTTTCAATGGTTTCCATTAAATAATCGCCGAATTGTGAACATGTAGCACTTTGTTCGCTATCGTCAACAACGATTTTCTTTTCGGTTTCGGTGCAAATATTTAAAGCTTTATTTAATTTGTTTGCCTTTTCGATAAAGCCAATATGACGAAGCATCATTTCGGTTGCTTTGAACATACTGGTCGGGTTAGCATAATCACCTCTACCCGCTTCAATAAGACGGGGTGCTGTGCCGTGAATAGGCTCAAACATAGCGTATTTATCGCCAATGTTAGCGCTACCTGCAGTACCAACACCGCCCTGAATTTGAGCAGCCTCGTCGGTAATAATATCACCGTAAAGGTTAGGCATTACAAACACTTGGAAGTTTGAACGAATATTCTCGTTAACAAGGTTTGCGGTCATAATGTCTATATACCATTCTTCAGCGGTAATTTCTGGGTAATCTTTGGCGATTTCGTGTGCGATTTCGGAGAACTTACCGTCGGTCTTCTTCATAATGCTTGCCTTTGTAACGATAGCAACGTTTGTTTTGCCGTTCTTTTTAGCAAACTCAAAAGCGGCACGGCAAATGCGCTTTGTACCCGCATTTGTGGTAACCTTAAAGTCCATAGCGAGTGTATCAGGAATTTCAATACCACGGCTACCTAAAACGTATTCACCTTCGGTGTTTTCACGATAAAAAGTCCAGTCGATACTCTGTTCGGGCACACACACGGGACGAACGTTTGCATATAAATCGAGTTCTCTTCTCATAGCAACGTTTGCGCTCTCTAAAGAGCCACCTTTTAAGGTGGTTGTAGGAGCCTTCAAAATAACGTTACAAGTTTTGAGTTCAGCCAAAACGTCATCAGGGATTGCCTTGTTTTTAGCAATACGGTTTTCAATGGTAAGACCTTCAATTACGCGAAGTTCAATCTTGCCGCTCGCAATTTCGTCTTTTAGAATAAACTCTAAAAGTCTTTTACTTTCTTTCGAAATAATCGGACCGATACCATCGCCATAGCAAATACCGATAACTATTTTTGGGAGTTTTGAATAGTCGGTAGCACCGCCATTGTTTTCCATTTTTTGCTGACGGGCAATTTGCTCAGTTAAAACGGCACGAAATTGCTCAACAGCGTTATTTATATATTGTTCCATATTATTTGCCTTCCTTTGTGTAAGCTAACAAGCCGCCTGCTTTGAGAATTGCCTTTTGTCTTTCGGTAAAGGCGCAAGCAAGTGCAAAGCTTTCACCTGTTGTCTTGTTCTTAAGTGTAATTTCGCCCTTATCCATACCTTCAAATACGTTTGTAAGAACAAGCTTATCGCCTTGGTTTAGTTTGTCATAATCATCAGCATTTGCAAATGTCAAAGGCATAATACCGGCGTTAATAAGGTTTGCAACGTGGATACGAGCAAAGCTCTTGGTAATAACCGCACGAACACCTAAGTACATAGGTACTAAAGCCGCATGTTCACGAGACGAGCCTTGGCCATAGTTAGAGCCACCAACGATAATCGACTGACCAAGCGCCTTTGCGCGTTCAGGGAATGTTGTATCGCAAACGCCGAAGCAGAACTGTGAAAGGTGCGGAATATTTGAACGATAGGGCAAAATCTTAGCGCCTGCAGGCATAATATGGTCGGTAGTGATATTGTCGCCTACTTTGAGCACTAATTCAGCCGAAAGTTCGTCTGCTTGTGGAATAGATGTTGGGAAAGGTTTAATGTTAGGACCGCGCAATATTTCGAGCGATTCGGCCTCTTCTACGCTTGCGGGCTCAATAACTGCGCTGTCGTCAATCTTAAAGTTTTCGGGCATCTTAATTTCGGGCATTGAGCCTAGCAAACGCGGGTCGGTAATCTCACCTGTTAAAGCCGCAGCAACTGCAGTTTCGGGAGAAACTAAGTAAACACTTGCATCAGCGGTACCGCTACGGCCGATAAAGTTACGGTTAAAGGTACGAAGAGATACACCTGCGGAATTGGGAGAAAAGCCCATACCAATACAAGGAC
>JAFVTJ010000169.1 GCA_017503305.1 Clostridia bacterium | reverse complement strand
CTTATCGAAAAGAATGGAACGTTGGCTTCGCCTGCAACTGCTTTAGCAAACAAGGTTTTACCCGTACCTGGGTTACCAACAAGTAAAACACCCTTTGGTGTTCTTGCGCCAAGCGCTGTAAATTTTTGTGGGTTTTTAAGGAACTCAACGATTTCTTGAAGCTCTACCTTTTCTTCTTCCGCACCGGCAACGTCAGCAAACCTTACCTTAATATTAGTAATAACTTGAGCTTTTGTTTTGCCAAAATCTAACGCGCCGCTATTTGCGCCCTTTGCTTGGCGCACGAATAATACAATGATAAAGATACCGATACCGATTGAGAAAATCGGCATTAACAAATCAGACCAGATTGAGCCTTGGTTTGGATTGCTTGCATCAATCGTGATACCTAGTGCTTCTAAAGCTTTAACCCTTTCCCACTCGTATTCGCGGTTAAAATTAGCTTCAACTACAAGGGTGTTACCCTTGTAACCTTTAATGGTATAAACGTCAATATAAACCTTGTCAATGTTTTCTTGTTCAATGATAATAAAGTTATTATCTGCGTCAACGTAAATAACCTTAACGGGCGTCGTGCCGTCTTTCTTGAAAACAGTTTCGCCATCCTTGTTTTTATATTCCTGACCCACCGTAAAGCTTTCTGCTTCGGTTGTAAAAACAAAGCCTGCCTTTTGCCAGAACTTTGTGCTATCGGTTGAACTATCGTAAAAATATGTTGCCGCAAGTAGCGCAATTACTACCACAGCAATAATACCGATTAAGATTTTTCCTGAATTCTTCATTAATATTACTCCTTAACGGCTACACGCCGCCATTATCAATTTATATTAATATTTTAGCACAATATAATATTTTTAGCAATCTAAATTAATAATTTATGCGCCTTTTTTTAAATTCTCATTTTTCCTTCGACATTTTACCACAAATTAAAATTTATCCGTCACATTATGTTGAGTTTTTGTGTAAATCTATCTTTGTATATATATTCACCATTGTTTCACGTGAAATTACAAAAAATAAATTCTCAAAATCAGCCGTTAATCGACTTATAGGCTGACTTATTAACAACTTATGTTGATATTTAAGCCAATTTTGAGTAATTTATAAAAATACAGTGTTTTGTATAAGCAATTTTATCTATCGGATAAAATTTCAACCCCTAAAACAACTAAATTTAGCCTAAAAGTGGGGCTATAAGCCGATTATCAATGAATTTTACTTAAAATCTTGGTAGATTTTGCTTGAATATTATTACAAGTATAAAGAACCGCATTTATTCATTAATTTTATCTAATTTCACGTCTATTTGCAATGAATTTAATGTATTTTTTAGTTTTTCGCGATATATTAGTATTAAAACGCAAAATGGCGCAAAATTTACTTAAAAAGCATAAATAAAGCCGGGATCAGGATACAAAAATAAGTTATTTTACCTACATCAACTAAAACACTATATTTTTTATCAATTTTAATCTTTTTTAAGGTGCTAAATACATAATCGCTGCTTTTATATTAAAAACCACCTTGTATTTAATAAATAGTAGTCAAATTGATTAAATTGCTTTAGAATAACTATAAATCTTCAGATAAAAGCTCCCCATTTGAAAATAACGTCATTTATCTGTCAACTTGGCTATATCTATCAACGTTTTGGCGAGTTTATATGCCAATATCAGATAACCAACACCCTATATTCCACTTTACTAAAACTGGTTTCATTTATTTATTTAACGTTAAGTAATAATTATTTTTCAATTCTTGCGCCCTTTAACACTTAAATTAACCAATTTAGCGCACAAGGCTATAATAAACGCAAAACAGTTAAGAAATATTTAAATTTAGATAATTCAGCTTAAATTTAGCTTTTTAAATATATTATTTATGATTTTTCAGCTAACGTTAAAATGAATTCTAACAGAATATAAAATCCAATTTAATCGGCGGAATTTTAGCAATTCTACCAAAATTCGTCAATATTTTTAGCAAAAACGACAGAATATATAATATTTAATCTATCATTATTCAAGCTTTTACGCCGAAGATCTTATTAATACAAAAATCAAACTTTACACCCTATAACCACTATGAGCAGCTGACAAGTATGAATTAATACTAAAATACAGCTCAAACAATAATGAACTCTTGATAAATCACTTGATTTTAAAATGAATTCTAACAGAATTTAGATAAAATTTTCAGCAATATTCTTGCGCAATTCCGTAATAATTAATCGCATTAAACCCCACCAAACACAACAACCAAAGCAAAATTAACTCAACACGCAGCAACGTAAAAACTATCCTACTTGTCGAGATTATCAATGCAGCCATTAATTAACTACAACTAAATACGCAATAAACCATGTCGTTAATTTTTCGTTCTTTAATTGTTGGCGCTATGCGGTTATTATCAAGTTTCACGTGAAACATTTTTGTGCCATTCAATCAAACATATGTTCTATTGATGGCGCAATTAATTATGATAGCGCATTGATATAATAATATTTCAAAGAACAAACTCGGCACAGCAATTTGGTAAAAAATTAACAGATTATTGCGCAAATTTATGCACGCAAATTAATATTTATGCGCTAATATTTCACGTGAAACAGCGATTTTTTGAGCCTAAAAAACCCGAAATGTTTCACGGGCAACAAAAAATGGGTAAATTTTGGCAGATTTTAAGTGATTTTTTGCCAAATTTCAGACCAAAAATTGGCGATATTCTGCCTGAATTAACCCAATTTTAGTAGTATTTTTAGCAATTTTATCGAGTTTTTACCTAAAATTTCCTGTTTTTAAAAGTTTTTATTTTGAATAGTGTGGCAAAGAAAATGTTTCACAAATATTATTGACGTATTTTATGGCATTTCTTTATGACCATGTATAATTTGTATTAATTTTATACATTTTGGTTATCTTTGTTAACGTAGCTTGTCTATTGCTTAATAATTTGCGCTATAATATTGGGTAGCAGTGATATTGGAACGCAAATTATTATCTATCATTAACATCAATACTAATGTTTGTTCTTGATAAGCTGCATACCGCTTTTGTACGTTGGCTTAATTACTTGCAATACTACGTTTTCTATGTTTAGAGCTTTAACATACCTTATTTATTATACGTTAATAGGGTCATTTTGTTAAAATTATTATGAAATACGGTTTACTTTTCCCACATTTTAGGCTTGCAAATTTTGCTTAAATTTACCGTTTTTAAGCCACTTTTTTAATAAAAACTGCTAACTTTAAAATGAATTCTAACAGAATCCTGTTTGATTTTTCAAGCTAAAAAATAGGGGATTCTGTCAGAAAATTTTGCCAATTTTAGCCCGTTTTTATCAAAATCAAAGTTAATGAATTTGTCGCGCTTGATATTTGGCGCAATAAAAATTGTTTGCGCCCTAAATTTTAGTTTTGACAATATTAAATGCCTTACGGATAAATCCGTAAGGCAATAGTTATTAAAACAGTAAACCAAACAAGAAACCAAATAGGTTGTAGTCAACCAAAAACCCTGCAATTATTGATGAATCAATCAAAAGCTTGAACTCGGTCAAAAACTTAAATGGCATTACGTTAATTATGAACAACAAAAAGTAAACTATGCTTAAGCCTTTAATGAAACCTGTTATAGCGCCGAGTGTTTTGTTAACCCTGTCAACGATTGGCAGGTTATCCGCAAGGAAGGTTAAGAAGTGTTTTAGTAAGAAGCACGCAACCCTGACGCCAACAAAGATTAATAAAAAGCTTAAACCAATGATTAAATACTTCGCCACCGAAAAGCCAATAGCTGTTGCAATGTTTACCATACCTTCACTGATTTTGCCGGCGTATTCAATAACGGCATTTTTCAAAAAGGCAGGCAAGGGTAGTGCGGTCAGTTTATCGGCAAGCTCTGTTACCTTTACTGTCTGGTCGGCCGCGTTGAAAAGACCTGCAACACTTGATGCGATATTATCGTCCCACCTGGTAGTATTACATATCAGGGTTGCAAGCGGCGAGCATAGCGAATACGCCAACACGAACGACGCCACAATTGCAACAAGCCCAATCACTTGTTTAATAAACCCACGTATCAGCCCGTATATGATAAACCCAATCAAAATGGCAAGCACGATACCGTCAACGTAGGTAAACGTTTTTGCTACACTCAATAGCATAAAAAACTCCTATCTAAAAAAAAGTAAAGTCTAAATACAGATTAGCCGCGCTTTTTTTTGGTTTAGCACGCAGATAATCAAAACAGCGATTATCCCTAAAACACCAACGACCAAAAGCGCGTCAGAATAATTAAATCTGTTCGCAAAAGCAGGGCCAAAAAAGCACCAACTGCAAACCCCGTAAACATTATGCCATAGTTAATGCCGTTATGCCTTTGCCCGAATACGTCAGCAGTAAGGGCAGGGTATACGCCCATGCTCCCGCCGTAGCAAGCGGCAATCAAAACCGCGCACACAATAAACGGCACAAGTAAAGAAAGCTTAACGCACAAAAATCCGCAAAAGCCTAATAGCCCCACGCACCCAGCCATGATAATAAGGGTGTTGTATCTACCAAGCTTGTCAGAGCAAAAGCCCCAAATAATTCTGCCAAGCGTGTTACCAACGGCGATGATGCTCACCACCGCGGCGGCAAGTGCTTGGTCAAAAACACCAAATGCTTTAATAATCTGCGCGCCCTGGGTGATAACCATAAGCCCACCTGTTGCAAAAATAGTAAAAGCCGCAACATTAACCAAAACCTGAAATCCAAAAGCATTTGCTTCCAGTTGCGGTCAATTAAAGCTTCGTGACTATTGTTTGAAAGCTCTTGCGGTGGGGAATATGATTTGTCGTCAACTGCGCCACCGCCACAGCCAATCCTTTCAGGCGGGGAATTTACAAACGTACCAAAGCCAATAATCAAAACTGCAAAGATAATACCAAGAATAACAAACGCGCTTTGCACGCCAAGCCGTGACATAATCCTTTCGATAATGGGCGGAAAGATTATACTACCCACCCCAAACGCCGCCGTAGTAACCCCTGCAACAAAGCCGCGCTTGTCGGGGAAAAAATTTACCGCGTTATCAATAATGATACCGTAGGTTAATGAAAGACCAAAGCCCGTCACCAACCCGTAAGAAATATACAACCCAAAAATTGATTTTAAAACGCCGCTTAATATAAGCCCGCCACCAAAGCAAGCGCCACCAAGCCAAACGACGGCGCGCGGTCCACCCAACAATTTTTGCAATGGCTCGCCAACTATCATACAAATCGGTGCGATTGCGCTACAGATAGTAAAGGTGAGTGCAAGCTGGGCTTCGGTCAGCTGATAACCGAAAATCCAAACCGATTCATTAAATAAACCGACCTGATAAACCGACCAGGCATAGCCCGTCCCGATACAAATATTAACAATTATGCCGGCAATTAAAACAAGCCAGCGATTGCTAAAAGGCTTCATACACACCAAAAATAGCTTGCGATTACTCTGCAGCCCAAAATTAAGGCACGATATAGTTTATGCCTAATTATTATTGTACTATAACCGCGCAAAATTTTCAAGCGTTTTTTGTCTGTTGTGATTTTTATGGAATTTTTAGCCGTTTAGGGTATATTGTAACAGAATATGGTAATAATTATAACCATGCAAGGGTATTCATTTAACATAAATAATCGCACCGCGCGCGCAGGAATAGCCGACGGGTTAAGAAAGCTTTTTGATAACTATATTCCTATCATTGTTTGTGTAGGGACTGACGCGGCAATCGGCGACAGCCTTGGTCCTATTATAGGCACAAAGCTAAAGGAAAAAAGCCTGCCTGCATTTATATACGGCAGCCTTGACTCAACCGTTACCGCAAAGGAAGTCAAAACAATCGGCAGATTTATCAAAAACGCGCATCCGCTGTCAAAGGTTTTGGTTATCGACGCCGCCGTGGGGCTTGAAGAAGACGTTGGCATGATACGCGTAATCAACGACGGAATCCGCCCGGGGCTTGGCGCAGAAAAGGATTTGCCAAAGCTTGGTGACGGGGCTATTATGGGGATTGTGTCACCGCGCTCTAAAGGTAACAATAGTTTTATGACCACAACAAGGCTTGCCCCAATTTATAAAATGGCAGAAGTCATTGCAAACGGCGTTTGTGACTACGTTTTAGGTTGTGAGCAAAAACCCGCCTATAGG
>JAFVTJ010000168.1 GCA_017503305.1 Clostridia bacterium | reverse complement strand
GGTGTAATCCATAGGCTCGCCTAATGCGTTGTAGATAAGCGTAGGCAAATTGTTTTCCTTAAGGTCTTTTAAAATGGTTTTAAGGCCGCATTCTAAGGATTGAAAAGTTTCAATCTCGCGGCAAATAAGGGGAGAAAAACCATCCACAACCGATAAAAGCGAGTTTTGGTTTGCGCTTTTTAAAATATCGTTTACGGGGGTGGTTATGGGGTTTAATTTTTCGGGCTTTGGGGGTAAATGGTATTTAGCACCCGGTAAAATCAGGCGTTCGGAGGTTTCAACGTCGCTGTGTCTTAGCGCGTCAATAATCTTACCGTCGCTATTTACCAAAATAACGTTTGTCTTGTTGCCAATAAGCTCGCATATTAAGCGAATTTCGGCAATGTCGCCCATTTCGTTTGTGGTGGAAAAAACAAAAATTGCCACCCTTTCGAGCGCGGGTTGTAAAACGTCCATAAGTCTTGCGGCGGATAAATATTTGCGAAGCAGCATGCAAAACATTGGCGGCACTGCAGGGTTTTCGTACTTGTTTTCGGTAAATTGCACCCTTGAAAAACCCGGCTTGGCATTGATTAAAAGGCGCTTTTGAAAGCCTTTTTTGCGCAACAAAAAGACCAACTCATCACGTGAGGGCTGGTAAATTTTATCAATATGGCAGTCTACTGCGGTTTTAAGCTCCGCTAAAACCTTGTAAAGAAATGCGCCGTCAAATGCCATTTTTACTCTCCGTTAAAATTTTTGTAATCTCGTCATAAATTGATTTGTTTTTAAGGTAATCGTCCCTTTTTTGCGAAACGTTTTCAAGGGCTTTAAAACAATCACAAACCCTTTTTTGTTGCTTTTTAAGGTATAAAACACCCTCATTTGTCAGGGGGATTTTACCCGTGTAATAAAAATGTTCGGGAAAATCACAGGTGCTACCGGTAAATTTTACTTTTATAATCGAATACAATTTACCGTTTTCAAAAACGGGGGTTTCGCTTTCTATTTCAAAGCCGTTTTTGCACAAAAACTCACGCAAAACCTCAGCCGAGGTTGTGGGTTGCAAAATAAAGGTTTTATCGACCTTTTGGGCCCATTCGCAAGATTTTAAAATGCCTACAATAACCTCGCCGCCCATACCTGCAATAATAACGGTGTCGGCTTCGTGCTCACCAACGGCCGAAAGCCCGTCGCAAAGGCGAAGCGAAATATCCGAAAGGCCACTGTCTATAATATGGGCCTTTGCGTTTTGAAGCGGTTTTTCGTTAAGGTCGGTGGCAATAACGCTTTTGGCAATACCGCTTTTTTTGAGAAAAATGGGCAGATAAGCGTGATCTGTGCCCACATCACAAACCCTTGCACCGTTTGGCACAAGGGTAGCGATGGTTTTAAGTCTTAAGCTTAAATCAGTCATTATTTGTTTGCGAAGTAGGCGTTTAATTTAGCTACTAAAGCATCGCAATCGGTGCCGTGAACCTGGCATGCTTGTTCAATAGTTTCGCCACGAGAAGCGGGGCAGCCTAAGCAATGCATACCAATTTCGAAAAAGTATTGCGCACAGCCTGTGTCAATATCCAATACGTCGCCAATAAGCATATCTTTTGTAATAGTCATAATAAATTCTCCTTAAAATATTTTAGTTTGTTCGTTTAAATCTTTGCGGTTGTGGTTGTAAAGCTTGCGGTTGTCCATAGCCCAAAGTCTGCCGGTAAAATCATCTGCGGCGGTGGCGGACACGGCTTCTTGCATTTCGTAAACGCGGGAATCCATAAGGTCAAGCTCACTCAAAAGCTCGGCTTCAATAAATGAAGGCCTTACCGCAGCGCCAAATTCAGGCTCGCCGTGGTGGGATAAAACCATATGCTCGAGTAGCATTGCGGTTTTGGGGTTCACACCAAGCTTTTCGGCATATTTGTTAATAACCATAGCACCCATAGTAAGATGGCCTAAAAGGTTGCCCTTTATAGAATAGCCGGTAGCAAGGCCGGTATCGGCAACCTCAAATTCTTGAAGCTTTGCAATGTCGTGCAAAATTGCGCCCGAAAGCAAAAGCTCACTATCTACAAAGGGATAAATTTTGCAAACGCCTTGTGCTAAACGCACGATGCTTAAGGTGTGCAAAAGCAGGCCTGAGCGAACAGCGTGGTGAAGCTTAAATGCGGCGGGCCAATAAAGCAGCTTTATGCGGTTATCAGCAAGAATTTCGCAAACAAGCTTTTTCAAATCTTCGTCCTTAAAGTCGGATGCAATATTATAAAGCTCGTTATACATATCCTCGCCCGAAAAGCCTGCGTTTTTTACAAAATCTTCGGCTTTAACGTTATCCTCGGGTGAGGTGGGGCGTATACGTTCAATACGAAGTTGATCAGCACCGTTATATTGCGAAATTGTGCCGCGCACCTTTATTATTTGGTTGGCTTCGTATAAGCCGTGTATTTCGGGTACGTAGCGCCAAAGCTTTGCGTTGATTTTGCTGTCACAGTCGCCAAGCATTATATCAAGATAAACGTCGCCCTTAGAGGAGGTCTTTTTTTCAATGCTTTTAATCAAGCAAAAGCCTTCCACAAGCGAGTTGTTATCAATTGGGGTAAAGTTCATAAAAACACCCTTTTCTTAAATCTTTAAATATATTATACAATATAGTTTTTACAAGTTCAAGTAATTACTGAATAGATGTAAAATATTCCACAATACCTTTTGTAAGGGCTTCGGCCTTGGTGGTGTTTACTTTGTCGTCAATAATGTTGTTGTAGTCGTACTTGTTGGAATAGTAACCGTTTTCGGTTAAAACTACGGGGCATACCGAAACACGTGACATATAGTAATAATGCCATTTAAAGGTTTTGTCTTTATAAATACCGGTGTCGAAGGAGTTGTCAAGCACGTATTTTGCCGCCGCTTTGGAGAATGGGTAGTAATAGTAAGCGCCCATACCATTAAGCTTTGAAGAAGCGTTAGAATCGTGATGAATTGCAATGCAGTAATCGGGCTTAAGCTCGCGAAGCATTTGGGTTTTATAATCGGTGGAGCGTGTGACGTCACTTTCGCGGGTGATATAAATGGTGGCGCCAATGGCTTCAAGCTCGGCTTTAAGCTTTTTGGCAAGGTGCAAATTGCGCGCAGCTTCACAATATTTTTGAATATTGTTTCTTGATGTGCCGGGATCAATGCCGCCGTGACCAACGTCTATTAAAATTCTAACACCGCTTAAATCTGCGCCGTATTTGTTATTGGTAAGGGTTATTTTCGCGGGCTTTAAAAATTCAAACACGAGTTGGCCCTTATCGTTATACTCCGCATCCCAACCGTAGAAGGCGCCTTGCTTTTTAAGGTAAAGCCTAAGGGTATAATCATAATCGTTTTTAATTATTTTTGCTTTTGAAAATAGGGGATGGTCTTTCGGAATGCTAAGCTTACCGTCAAAAACGGTGGTGTAGCAAAAGGTTATATCAACGTATTTGTAGGTTATACTGTCTACGGTGTAATCATTGTTGTAATCTTGACTTTTAAGCTTAAACTCAAATGGTGCTTTCCACATAGTGTCAAGCGTCAAAACTGTATGTGAATTAGTTTCAGTAAGGGAAGCAATGCCGATTTCGTTATGGTCGGGCAGGGTGCCAACGTATTGTTTGGCAACGGCTACCTTTTTATGTGGGGGTTTGTCGTAGCGGTCTTTATAAATTTTCTTACCGCAGCGGAGGGTTATAAGCTTATAGGTGTCGCCGTCGCGCTTAACGGTGGCATAATCAGACGAGCCGTAGTCAAGTGTGCCTTTGGGTAGATAGTTGTAATAAGGCTTTGAGGTATCCTTACTGCTTTTGCCGTTAAAGGTTTCGGCTGTGGGGGCTACGATTTCGGTAATAAGGCCCGAGCCTACGTTTATGTAACTGTCATCCTTGGGGGTAACCGACGGGTCTGAGTCCTTAAGGCGCTTATCCTTTTTACAAACAATGTTTTTGGAAGTAAAGGTGTCGGTGTAATCTTTATAGGTGGCTTTAAGGGTTATTTTGCCTAAATCAAGGTCCTTTAAATGACCTTCGGGAAGGGTGAATTTGCCCTTAAATTTTGCGAAGCTATTATCGGTGGCGGCTTCGCTTTTTAGGGTTATAGTTTTGCCGTTAAAGGTTGCTGTAACTGTGGCCTTGGCACGTGCTAAAACGCTTACTGTGAAGCTTGTGCCCGAATCATAGGTTTTAGAGCCTTCGTGGCTAAAATCCTTGGCAACTACATACTTGCGGGTTATATTAAAGGTTTCGCTAAGCTTGCCCGCGGTGAAAACAAATTTGTTATTGCCATAGCTTAGCTTTTCGGTTATTGTAAATTCGCCATCAATACTGCGGGGTTGCTTTACGGGTTGGCCGTTAAGCGAAACGCCTGTGGTAACGTTGGTCTTGCCTTTAAAAGTAATTGTAGATTTTGTGGTTGTAAAGCTTTTGTCTTTAGGTGTTGTTATGGTTAAAAACGGCTTTTCCTCAATGGGTGGTTTTTCCGGCTTTTGGGGTTTGGTTTCTTCGGGTTGAGGTTTTTCGTTTTCTTCGGTTGGGGTGTCGGGTTTTTCTACGGTTTGCTCTTGCGAAGATGTGTCCGAAACGACCGAAGAAGTGGGTGCGCCCGCAGGGGTGATGTTTTCAAATTTATCAAGCGAATTTATAAGAAAAAACACTGCACTAAGGGACAAACAAATGCCCAAAACAATGCAGAAAATAACAAAAAATAACTTTTTCATTCTAAGGCTCCTTAAAGCTTTATATATTTCTGTATTATAACACCAAAAAGTTTAATATTCAACAATAAAAAATGCTTGACAATTAAAAGACAATCGGTTATTATGAAACAAGATAGTGGACAATTTATGATTTTGGGGTATTAATGGGAATAAATTTTGTGCAAAATAACAAAAATTTGGACGACGAAGCAGTCATTTTGCTAATAAATGGCGGCGAGTATGAGTACTTTCAAATTATTGTTGACAGGTATTTGCCGCTTATTGTAAAAACGGCAAGGCTATATTGTCCTGAAAATCAGGTAGAGGATGCCGTGCAGGAGGCTATGTTTGCTCTCTATTCCGCGGTTAAGAATTTTGATAGCCAAAAGGCTTCTTTTTCTACCTTTGCGGGTCTTTGCATTAAACGTTCGGTAATTGCCAATTTAAGAAAATCCACCGCTCAAAAAAACATACCGCAGGATTTGTTGCTTTCTATTGAAGAGGTTGAATTGCATACTTTACAAAATCCTGAAAGTATACTCATTGAAAAGGAAGATTATAAGGCTCTTACCGAAAATATTAAGCTAGAGCTTTCTAATATGGAATACAAGGTTTTACATCACTTTTTAGATGGTAAAACCTATCAAGAAATTGCCGCTTTAATGGACACAAGCGAAAAGGCGGTTGGCAACGCGCTAAGCCGCATTCGTAAAAAAATTAAAACAAGCGACTAGCGTCGCTTTAAATACGCCCACGTAGTTTAATAGTAAAACCTTTTTAAAAAAGATGGCGGTGCGATACTGTCCGGGGCAACAATAAAAACCTAAGAGAGGTAAAAGGAAATGTTTGAAGACAAGACACTGGTTTGCAAAGACTGCGGAGAGGAGTTTGTATTTTCTGCCAGAGAGCAAGAATTTTATGAATCCAAAGGCTTTGTAAATGAACCGCAACGTTGCAAGCCCTGCCGCGACAAACGCAAAAATGCTGGAAGAGCACCAAGGGAATTGCATGAAGCAGTATGTGCTGCATGCGGTGGTGTAGCAAAAGTTCCCTTTATTCCCCGTGATGACCGACCGGTTTATTGCAGTGAATGTTTCGCAAAAATGAAGGAAGAAGAATCGGTTGAAGAATAATTTTTAAACCTGATGTGCTGTCTCTTTCGAGACAGCCTTTTTCTTTTTAAAATTATTCATATTTTTTTAATACACTCACCTAAAAAATGTGGTAATATATTCTTAAAGGCAGGTGTTTTAATTTGAAATATAAAATTTTAATTGTTGACGACGACGTTAATATTTGTGAGCTTTTAAGGCTTTATTTGGAAAAAGAAGGCTTTGAAACCATCGTTGCCAACGATGGCGAAAATGCGGTTTCAGCGGCGCAGAAGCAAACACCGGATTTGGTTTTGCTTGATATAATGCTGCCGCGTTTAGACGGCTGGCAGGTTTGCCGCGAGATTCGCAAATTTTCGGAAATGCCTATTATAATGATTACCGCCAAGGGCGAGGTTTTTGATAAAATTTTAGGGCTTGAGCTAGGGGCGGACGATTACGTAACAAAACCCTTTGACACAAAGGAAATTGTGGCGCGTGTAAAGGCGGTTTTACGTCGTAGCGGCGATAAAAATAAAAAGCAGCTGCAAGAGGTTAAGTATGATAAGCTTAGGGTTAATTTAACCAATTACGAATTAGAGGTTAATAACGTTAAGATAGATACCCCACCAAAAGAGCTTGAGCTTATTTACCATTTGGCAAATAATCCCAACAGGGTTTATACTCGTGATCAGCTTTTGGACGAGGTTTGGGGCTTTGAATATTATGGCGATTCGCGCACGGTAGACGTGCACGTTAAACGCTTGCGTGAAAAGCTTGAAAACGTATCGGAAGAATGGTCGCTTAAAACGGTTTGGGGTGTTGGTTATAAATTTGAGGTTAAATAGCTTATGAAGCCTAAACTTTTTAAAAAATATTTTTTTATGACCGTTTCGATTGTGGTTATAAGTATTATTGCACTTATGATGATTTTTTCGGCTGTGCTTAATAACCACATAACCAAAACATCATATCAAACACTTAATAACGTGTGTGCGCAAATATCTGAAAAGTATGAAATTTTTTCAGATGCAAAAACCTTTTTAATGGTGGCTGAGCCCTTGGCAAAGGTTGCGGGAGCAGATGTTTTTTTGGCTGACGCTTACGGTACGGTGCACGTCTGTGCTTGTGGAGAATGGACCATGGAAGAGGGCTGTATGCATACCTCTTATATTTTGTCAAGGCGTATATTAGACCGCGCTAACGCGAAAGATCTTAACGAGGTCAGCACCCTTACCATAGGTAACGGTAACCTTGTTGTTAGCGGGAACGAATTCGCCCTTAGCGTTGGCATACCAGCCATAAGCATCAGCCAGGCCGACGACTTCTTCGCCGTCAACTTCGCAAGCTTCCAGAGCAAACCACAGGGTGGTGCCGGGCTTAACCTGAGCAACAGTGCCGGGGGTGGTGGTGTAAGCATCGT
>JAFVTJ010000015.1 GCA_017503305.1 Clostridia bacterium | reverse complement strand
GTGCCAATGAAAAAAACCATTAAGAGCGCAATAACGCCGTATTTTAAAATTTGTTTTTTCCTAATTCGCCTTTTTCCCATTGTAAGCACTCCCTAATATTTTTTATTATGCCTGGTTCTTAGACTTCTTTAAGCAAACGATAGTAGCCAACGCTGCTACAGATGCCATAATTACGAAAACGCTATAAAGGTTGCCATCTTCAGTTTGGGGTGATGTTGCGACCTTGCTTACAACAATTGCAAAAGGAGCAGTTGTGGTAGCAACCGAGAACTTTAACGCAGTGCCGTTTTTAACAACCTTAGCGCCATCTACAACAACCCACTTACCGTTGTCGTTGTACATAAGGCCAACAAAGTTTTTAAGAGTATCAACCGATAAAACGATTTCTAATTCGTGGTCTTTATTGTGGTCCTTACAGCCTTCTGCAGAAATGTTGAAAAGGTCGCTTACCAAAAGGTCTTCGGTCTTAACCTTTTTGTCCTTTGCCAATTTTTCAAGGTCTTTGCTTAAATCAGCAAGGTCATCAGCATCAGCAATGTCGGCGTAAGCAGCTTCAAGCGCTTCTCTGTCGGCATCGGCAACGTTAAATCTGTCAGCATAGGAAGTAACACCCAAGTCAGCTATACAGTTTTCATCAGAGGGTTCAACAGTTTCAATTTCAGGAGTTTTATTTTCAGAAGGGCTGGAAACAAAACCGTTTGGGGCTGCAAAAGCAGTTGTGCTTAAGCAAAATACCATTACTAAAACTACGCAAATTGCTAAAATCTTTTTCATTTGAAATTCTTCCTTTCAATATAAAAATTTTATTATTTTTTTATTTAAACGAGCATGGACTGCCCATACTCATCCATTTGAGTAAGAAACCCGGGGCCTAATTTTCTTTCAATTACCGCAAAGGCACTGTCAAGCCTTGGTGGGCGTGAGGTGGTGTTGTGACAATCCGACCCCACAAAATGAATTTTGCCCTGCCTTAGCATTGCTACTGCCTTGCGCCTTGTGGAAAGGTTGGCAAAAAAGCTTGCGTTAACTTGGGTGAGGATTTCACCCGAGTAGACCTTTTCCATTACCTCGCGGCTTTGCAAAGAAAGATATCGCTCAATATGAGCCAAAACAAGCTTTACGTTGCCCATTAGCGACATTTCGGTAATTTCGCGCAGCATATATTCGGTCCACCTTGAAAAAGGCATTTCCAAAAGTAATATTTCACTATCCTGCGCACGTAAGGCCTTTAAGTTTTCCATTTTGCTAATGCCGTGGTAATATTTAACCTCGGCACCTAATATAATTTGCGGTGCATTAGGGCTTAAATTTGGCTTTAAAAGCTCAAACGAAGCCTGCCTGCGCTCTAAAAACGAATTCACCGATTCGTCATTAGCATAAAAGTGCGGTGTTGCTATTATTTTATCAACACCTTGGCGGTGTTGCATGTTAATAAGCTTTAAACTTTCTTCTATACTTCGGCTGCCGTCATCCATTTTTGGTAAAACGTGACTATGCCAATCTATCACTTTTTATTTCCTCGCGATGAGCTTTGATAGTAGTTATAGTACTTATAATATCTATACTTTTTGTACCTACCGTAAGATTTGCCACCCGATCTTGTTTCGTTCATAACACAACCAAGTATTTTTACGTTAGAAAGTTTTAACTGTCTAAAGCAGCGTTCCAATTCCTTTTTCTCGGTATATTCTTCGCGGATAACCACTATCATACCCGAAATAAACGAAGAAATTGAAATCGCGTCAGACACGATATTAACCGGCGGAAGGTCGATAATAATATAATCGAACATTTCTCTTAACTGGTTAAGAATTTTTTCCATTCGGCCCGAGCCCAAAAGCTCAGACGGGTTAGGCGGAATATCGCCCGAGGGCAATATGTACCAGTTTTTAAGCAAATATGCCTTGAAATCGGCCAACTGTGCACCCTTACCTCTTAATAAGTCGGCAAGGCCGGGGGTGCTTTCAATACCCATTTTCTTAGCGATAGAGGGAATTCTCAAGTCGCCGTCTATCAAGAGCACGCGGTGGCCCTTTTCGGCAAAAACGTAGGAAAGGTTAACCGCAGTTGTACTTTTACCCTCGCCACGCATTGAACTTGTCACGCCAATTACAGGGCATTTTTCATCAGGCGGAAGTGTAAAATCCAAGTTTGCGCGGATAAGCTTGTATTGCTCGATAGCGGTAAATTCCAAATTTTTGTGAAGTGTTTTTTTGTTAACCGCACCGGGCATAAACGGACCCTTGTCGCGCTTATTACCAAATAATCCCATTTTTCTTTACCCTTCCTTTCCTTGTGTTTTTTTAGTAGTTCTTCTTTGTGAATAATACGCATACGAGCGGTTGCCGTTATCTAAAAGGTCGGGCACTTTACCGAGTATCGGATAATCGTAAGCCTTAAGCACGTATTCTTCATCACGAACAGTATCGTCAAGCATAGCCGAAACAGTTAAAACAACTATTGTAAAGAAGGCGCCCAAAACCATACCAATTGCGGTATATTTTGTAATGCTTGGTGCCACCTTTTCAAGGTTGGGTATTGCCGAGTCAACAACCTCCATCGAAGCGCCGTCAATAATCTCGGAAATACGGATAGGCAAAATTTCGGCAATGGTGTTTGCGATTTTGCTGGCTTCGTACGGGTCCTTACAGGTAACTGTAACCAACATAATTTCGGTTTCGTTGGAAGGTTCGGAAACAATCATTTCCGCCAAATCTTCCCAGTCGTAATCCACACCGGATTTATCTATTATACGCTCCAACGTGCTACGGCTGCTTAAAATTTCACCATAGGTTCTTACCAAGCTTTGCGCTGCCGTAATTTCCGAAGAGCTAATGCTAAAGCTTGTGTTGCCCAAAGAGAATGAGCTATTGTTTACGTAAAGCTTAATAGCCGATGAATAGGTGGGAGCAATCACAAACGATGACAACCCAAATCCTATAGCCGCAGCCAAAAAGCCTGACAAGACAATCAACCACGCCTTATTCCACAACGATTTAAGGATATGTGCAATATCAATCGCGTAATATTCTCTATTATTTTTCTCAATTTTTTCCATTTGCTTCGCTCCTTCAATGTGCGCAAAATAGGCAGAAATAGTACATTTGTACAATTATAAAAACTATTTTTAGGCAACAATTACCCACGATAGTATTTTTCATCTTATTATATCATAAAATTTTTGTCTTTGCAACAAAAATTAACTGTATATAAAAATTGCAGGAAGGCCTTTTTTTAAGGTTTTCCTGCAATTTTTAATCTATTTTAAGTCTTTCTTTTTAAAGCTAAACAAGCCGTGGCGAAGTAGCGCAGCAGTGCCCAAAACGGGCGGCAACACGTAATACCAAACGTCCTTTGCGGTGTATTTTGTTCCCATACCGATAGTGGCAGAAGAATTGAACACGTTAATGCGTTGGAAAAAGTTAAGAATTTCTACCGTGTTTTTTGTGCTCGCATCTGCAGAAATTAGATCCGCAGAAAGCACCGCAATTACAACCTGCAAAATTCCGGCAATCATTGTAAAGCCGAAAACAATTGCAATATACATTACAATAACCATACCAACGTTTTTCATATTGACACAAAGCCAGCTCATAAGGGCTGCTACAAAAATATAAACAAGCAGCTCTAACAACAAGGATTCCAACAAATACCAAAAGTCTGCCATTTTAAAGGGTGTGGGCTGGTAATCAAAAAACGGAAGGCTTATGCCAAGGCTTAAAAGCGCGTGCAACAGCACAATGCCAAACAAGGTAGTAACACAAACCGTAAAAATTGATAAAAAGATTGAGGCGCGAGAGTGTCCGCTAATAATCTTGTTGCGCACAGTACCAAAGCTAAAATCCTTAAAAAGAATTATGCCAATGAGCAAGGGCGCAATAAGCCCCAAGTTGTTACCAAACGAAAAGGCGCCGAAAAACTGTCCCTTTGCAGTAACGTAGCCCGCAAGCAGTTGCTCGGTCATGGGGTCGATTTCGCCCACACCGGCGAAAATCACCACGTACAAAAGGGGTGTTATAACCGCAAAAACCAAGGCCAAAATGCAAACCACAAGAAAAAGCTTATCGTGGAAAAATCTTTTATAATCCGATTTAATAAGTCCCATCATGCTCTTTTACCTCCGATAGTTTCAAGATAATAATCTTCAAAACTTGTTTCGTGGCAATTAACGCTAACAACGCGAATGCCCGCGCCAATAATAGCGGTTAATATCGCATTAAGGTCAATTTCACCCACAATACGAATGCCGTCGGGTATATAAGAAATCGCATCCTTGTTTACAAGTGTGCCAAGCAATTCGGTCAACGCTTCAGGCTTATCCACCGTAATGTTGGTGGTTTTTGCAAGCTCTTGTTGAAGCTCGGCCGCGGTAATTTCCTTAATGATATGTCCCTTTGAAATAATGCCGTACTTTGTAGCAACCAAAGATAATTCGGTTAAAATGTGGGAAGAAATTAAAAAGGTAATGTTGTGCTCGCGATTAAGCTTTAAAATAAGCTCGCGCACCTCCACAATACCCGCCGGATCAAGACCGTTCATCGGCTCATCCAAAATTAAAAATTCCGGCTCGCCCAAAAGCGCCATAGCAATGCCAAGGCGTTGGCGCATACCAAGTGAAAAGTTGCTAACGTGCTTCTTGTCTTTGAGCAAATAGCCGAGTCCCACAATATCAAGCGTTTTTTCAATTCTCTCATCAGCGGGAAGCCCCAGCACCATGCACTGCATTTTAAGATTGTCGTAAGCCGACATATTTTGGTAAATTGAAGGGCTTTCCACCACGGCACCAACCTTACGGCGAGCGACGCGAATTTCGGCCGAATCGTGCGGAATGCCAAAAAGCTCAAACCTGCCCGATTGCGCAAAAATAAGCCCTGTAATCAAACGGATAATCGTAGTCTTGCCCGAGCCGTTTTCGCCAACAAAGCCATAGATATCTCCACGGGCAATATTCATATTGGCATCATTAACAGCAAGGTGCTTTTTATACTTTTTTGTAAGACCAAAGGTCCTTAAAACGTAGTCCATACAATAAACCCTTTCGTTTTTGGTTTTGTTTTAAATTATTATGGCGTATTTTCATTAGTTGTGCAACAATATTCCATCTCACACCGCCATACCTTAGAATGATATACAAGAGGAACACCGCTTGGTCCGTTACCTGCGATATTTTTAATAATTAATTTCTTCAACCTTAAAGGTGTTCGCCGTAGCACTATGTCTTACAGGTTGACGACATCGCGGGCATTCCACATAG
>JAFVTJ010000167.1 GCA_017503305.1 Clostridia bacterium | reverse complement strand
GTACTTCGCGAAGGTGCCGGAAATAACGCTGGTGGTTAGAAGAACTACTACCAAAAGAACGGAAGCGATTCTCATCATTGTGTTTTTCTTCATAAGAGGAAAACTCCTTTCATAATTAGGCTTTCGCCTTTTTTAAAATTCTTCCCCAATGCCGGGGAAAAGCTTACGCGGCATTTAAAGTAATAAATGCCTACCCCCCCCCGAAATTTTGGGAGAGGGGGATTGTATATATGTCATCCCCGGACGTGGCCTCCGAGGGAAGAATATACTAATTTTCGCTGTCGGTTTCCTTAGCGGCTTCGGCCTTTTCTGCTCTTAAGGCTTCTAACTCGGCAAGGAGAGCGTCGGTATCGGATTGCTTGTTCTTTTCATAAATGCGACGACGGATAATATCGTATGCCACTAAAAGAACAATGGGTAATACCACGCAAACAATAAGACCTGCAGTAGACTGCATAAACATTGCAATATGACCTGCGCCTGCAATTCTAAACTTGTAAACGCCTACCAAATCGTCGGCAGCTACAAGCTCCTTATCGTCGGTGTTGTTGTTATCACCGCGGGTACGGAATAAGGTTTCGCCGTCTTTTTCAACAAGCTCAACAACACGGTGGGTTACAATGCTTGTGCCATTGCCTGCGGGGTCAAAGAAGGAAATAACGTCGTCCTTTTTAATTTCGTCCGCTTCGGCAGTTTGGCAAATAATAAGGTCGCCGCTTTCAATAACCGGCAGCATTGAATCGGTTAGAACAATTAAGGGGAATGTTCCGCCAATGCTTGGTACCTCATCCTTATTTATGTAGCTTTTTGCAATTAGAGTAAGATTTATCAACAAAATGGGAACGAGTATTATGCACAACACAGTACCCACAATCGTTAATATTTTGTGCCCTGCAGAAGTTTTTTCTTTTGCCATGGCGGCTACCTCTTTTCTTACGGTTTTAATGATAACTTCGCGCTTTAAAGTGTTAAAGTGCCTTAGAGATACAATACGAATTTTATTTACATAATTATAAAACCATTTTTTAAAAAAATCAAGATATTACAATAAAAAAATTAAGTATATGGGGAATTTTTTTAAAAAAATGACAGTAAATACCCAAAATCGACCTAAAATTACATATTTCGCAAATCAAAATCGGTTAAAAATGGAAAATCGGCAATACTGCAAAAGTTGAAAATCCCCACAAAAGTGAGGATTTTTTAAAGCTTTAAGCCGCTACGGCAGCATTTTTCTTTTTGGTAATAAACTGTAATAAAAGAACTACACCAACAAGCGAAAGTCCAATAATATCGGTTTTCACGCCGGGGTAAATAAGCAACAAACCGCCAACAACACACACTATGCGTTCAAACCAGCGCATACCATGCAAGAAGTAGCCCTGCAAAGCAGCCGACACGGCATATATACCCGCAAAGGAGGTTAAGCAAATTAAAACAACCTCAACGAAGGTGGTGTCTATAAAGAGCATAGCCGGATTAAGCGCAAAAACGTAAGGTACTATAAAGGCGCCAATGGCAAGCTTTGTTGCGGTAAAGGCAGTTTTCATTGGGTTGGCCCTTGCAATAGCCGCACCTGCATAAGCCGCTAGTGCTACGGGAGGTGTAAGGTCGGCAACGATACCAAAATAGAACACAAAGAAGTGAGCCGCAATATCGGGTACACCCATTTTAATAAGAATAGGTGCACAGGTTGCCGCCATAATGCAATAGTTTGCGGTGGTGGGCACGCCCATACCAAGAACAATACAGCAAAGCATTGTAAGGAACAAGGCAACAATAACCTGACTGCCTGCCAAAGCCACAATGCCGTTGATGATAATATTTGCAAGACCTGTCATAGTGATAGTGCCTGCAATAATACCTGCAACACCGCAAGCAACAGCAACGGTAATCATACCCTGACCGCCCGCCGCAAGTGCTTCCCAAATACGTTTGGGGGTAATGCGGTTTTCCTTATTAAAAATACCTACAGCAATTGTAGCCACAATTGCAATAGCCGCAGCGTAGGCAATTGAACGTGAGCCCGAACCTACGAGGGCGATAAGTATAATTAAAGGAAGTAACAAGTAAGACTTCTTTAAAAGGGGTAAAAAGCGAGGTAATTCTTCCTTGGTAAGACCGCGAAGACCCTCTTTTTTAGCCTCAAGATGAACGGCGATAAACACGCCCAAGAAGTAAAGCGCGGCAGGGAGAATCGCACGTACTGCAATGCTACTGTAAGCCACACCGATATTTTCGGCCATAAGGAATGCGGCAGCGCCCATAATGGGCGGCATAATTTGGCCACCTGTTGAAGCCGAAGCCTCAGCCGCGGCAGCAAACTCAGGCTTGTAGCCGGTTTTCTTCATAAGCGGAATAGTAACCGAGCCGGAACCCACGGTATTTGCAACCGACGAGCCCGAAACCATACCCTCCATAGCACTTGCTACAACGGCAACCTTTGCAGGACCGCCCGAAAATCTACCAACTACCGAGTTGGAAATTTGAATAAAGAAATCGGCAATGCCTGTTCTTTCAAGAAAAGCACCGAAAATAATAAATATTGCAATAAACTTTGAGCAGGTGTTAATAGGTGTGGACAAAATACCCGAAGTGGTGGTATAGAAAAGCTTACCAACCAAGCCTTCAAGGCGGCGGAGCATATCGGGGTTAGTAAGTCCCCAACCCATAGCGTAAACTATAAACACGCCTGCAACAATAATAATCGGAATACCAACACAACGACGGCAAAGCTCTAAAAGGCAAAGAATGCCTATAGCACCAATAATAATCTGGTGCAATTCAAACTTATTACCTTGTTGAATAATGGTCATTGCAGTTACGGTGTGGAAAAAGAACGAACCCGAGCCGACAAGCATTAACACAAGGTCGTACCACGGAATGTGGTTAGCTCTTTGCATACCCTTTTTGGCAGGGTATACCAAAAAGCCGATTAACACTATAGCACCCATAAAGCTTGAAAGCCTTATAGAGTCAAGCCAGGTTGCAAAAAAGGTTACGTAAATGCAAAAAAGGGAGAACGCAGCTAAAATGCAATTAACTACAACTTTTGCTTTTCCTTCCCATACACGAGTATTAGATTCACGGTCGAATTTTTTCATTACCGCGTCTAAATCCATTTGTTCAACCGGTATGGTTTCCTTCTTTTTCGAGGAAAACAATAAACTTCCCTACCTTTCTATAAAATGATTAAAATAGCTGCGACTAAAAAGCCACAGCTATTTTCATACAAATAAACTGTTTTTTAGAACTATTTGGTAGCTACTTCAATGCCCTTTTCAGCAAAGTATTGAGCAGCACCTTCGTGGAAAGGAACAGTAGCGCCTTCAGTAGCGTTTGCAAGGCTTAATTCTGCACCCTTAGCATGTTCCTTAGAGATTGATTCAGCGTTGTCAAAAATTGCAGCTGTTAACTTATAAACGTCTTCCTTAGAAGCGTCAGCGCTAACGATTAAGGTAGCCTTAACGGTAACGGTTGCAATTTCTTCAGCTTGATTTTTGTATGTGTTTGCAGGGATTTTGTATACAGAATAGAAAGAGTTAGCCTTCATAAGCTTTTCAGCAAAGTCGCCATCGATAGGAACGATACGAGTGTTAGCATTGGTCATTGAAAGCTCGGTAATAGCGGGTGTGGGAGCACCTGCAACGATGAAAGCAGCATCGATTTTGCCATCCTTTAAAGCATCAGCACTTTCATCGAAGTTTTGATATTGGGGTTTAATATCGGTTTCGGCAATACCTGCTGCTGCAAGTACGTCCATAGCGTTGAAGTAAACGCCTGAACCGGGAGCGCCGATAGAAACCTTTTTGCCCTTTAAGTCAGCAACTGTCTTAATTTCGGGGTTAACAGTGATAAGCTGAACTGCTTCTGCATAAAGACCGGCGATTGTGCGGAAAGAATCAATCTTACCATCCTTTTCAAAAGAACGTGTGCCGTTCCAAGCATAGTCCATAACGTCGGACTGAACAGTACCTAATTGATAGTCGCCGGCATCAATACCTTGGATATTGTCCTTCGAGCCGCCGGTGGAAACAGCATTAACTGTAATGCCTGCTTCGTTTTTAACGTATTGGCCAAGAATGCCACCGTATGCGTAGTATGTACCTGTGGGGCTACCTGTGCCCATTGTCATAGTGGTCGAACCACCGCAAGCAGCGAATGTGAAAACAAGCACTGCTACCATGAGAACTGCAAGAATGCGTTTCATAATAATACCTCCAAATAAATTTTTATAGTGCCTATGAATAACATAATAATTATATCAAAAAGCGCTTAACAATGCAAGAAAAAATTTTTAGGGCGTGATACAGTCCCTCGCTTTATAAAAAATTTATTTAATAATATCATAATCCCAACGGTTATTGCAAGAAAAAATCGGCCCTAAAGGGCCGATTAAACCTAATTTTTACCTGTTGAGCCAAAGCCACCCTCGCCGCGAACGGTTTCGGTCAATTCGTCCACTTCGGTATATTCAACCTTTAAAAACGGAGCTATTACCAATTGGGCAATACGCTCGCCGTCGGTAATGGACTGCTCTACTAACGAGTGATTATGAAGGGATACCATAATTTCGCCACGGTAGTCGCTATCGACCACGCCAACCTTATTAGAGGGCGCAAGACCACGCTTGTTTGCAATGCCGCTGCGGGCATAAATAAGCCCTGCATAGCCTTCGGGAATTTCCATTGCAATACCCGTTTTAATAAGCTTGGTTTCGCCCGGGGCAAACTCAACAATTTCACCATTTGTGCAAGCATAAAGGTCGGCGCCTGCCGCAAACTGTGAGCCATAGGTCGGCACGATTGCATTCTCATTCAATTTTTTAAAATTTACCTTCATTTTTATTCACCCTCATAAATATCGCCCGAGCCCATTTTTCTTTCCCATACACCTTCGAGCCATATTGTTGTGCCTTTTTGCCGCGAACGCTTAACGTCAATAATACGCTGATTAGATGAGCCGCGGAACAAAAGGTCAAGTCTTTTTAATTCTTCAACAAACTTGCCGTCTACTAAAACGTCAATATTTTCCAAAATTTCGCAAACGGTTTGCTTGTCGCCCACTGTACCCGCCAAAAGCTGAGTATCATACAAAAAGCCGGTATAACACCACACCGTTTTTTGCGGATACTTTTGCTTAATAGCCTTTAAAATATCTCGCACACATTCCTGATTTTCAGGTTCGAAGGGTTCTCCGCCCAAAAGCGAGAACCCTTCTATATGATCCTTATTTAAAGCATCTAAAAGCTCATGTAAAGTGGCGTCGGTAAAAGGGTTACCGTAGGAAAAATCCCACGCTTCGCTGTTGAAACAGTTTTTGCACTTGTGGCGGCAACCGCTAACAAACAGCGACACCCTAACCCCCGGGCCGTTTGCGATATCAAATTTTTTGATTGCAGCGTAATTCATAACTAAAACCCCTTAATTCCGAATTACGCATTACGAATTCCGAATTATAAATGGAGTACTCTTTCCTTAATTTCCTGTGTTCTACCTTGATTCCAATACTGTGTGCCAATGTAACCGCAGGTACGTCTTGCTACGTTTAGCTTATCTTGATCGGTATTGCCGCAAGAAGGACAGGTCCAAACCAATTTGCCGTGTTCATCCTCGCGGGCTTCAATTTCGCCGTCAAAGCCGCATTCGTGACAGAAGTCACTCTTGGTGTTAAGCTCGGCATACATAATGTTATCATAAATAAACTTCATAACCGAAAGCACCGCATCAATATTGTTTTGCATATTGGGTACTTCTACGTAAGAAATTGCACCACCGGGTGATAATGCTTGGAATTTTGCTTCTAAAGCCAATTTATCAAAAGCGTCGATATCTTCGGTTACGTGAATGTGGTAGCTGTTTGTAATATAGTTTTTATCGGTAACGCCGGGCACCTTGCCAAAGCGCTTTTGTAAGCATTTTGCAAACTTGTAGGTTGTGCTTTCAAGGGGTGTGCCGTAGAGTGAATAGTCGATATTCTCGGCTGCCTTCCACTTTGCTGTGTATTCGTTAAGTTTACGCATAACTTGAAGCCCGAATTCTTCGCCCTGTTTTTCGGTAAGCTTTTTACCTGTCATAGCGTAAACGCATTCCCAAAGACCTGCATAACCGAGAGAAAGTGTAGAATAACCGCCGTGGAGATATTTATCAATAGTTTCGCCCTTCTTAAGACGCAAAAGTGCGCCATACTGCCAAAGAATAGGAGCAGCATCAGATACAGTACCTGTAAGTCTTTCGTGACGGGCTTGGAGGGCTCTGTGGCAAAGCTCCATTCTTGCATCAAAAATTTGCCAGAATTTTTCCATATCCTTGTTTGCTGAAAGACCAATATCAACAAGGTTAACGGTTACAACGCCTTGGTTGAAACGACCATAGTACTTAGGCTTGCCGTTTTCATCAACAAAGGGGGTCAAGAAGCTGCGGCAACCCATACAGGTGTAGCAGTGACCTTCGCCGTTTTTGTCAATCTTATTTTGAAGCATAACCTTTTCGGAAATATAGTCGGGTACCATACGCTTAGCGGTACACTTTGCAGCCAATTTGGTAAGATACCAATACTTACTGTCTTCCTTAATGTTGTCTTCTTCCAAAACGTAGATAAGCTTGGGGAATGCAGGGGTAATCCACACGCCCTTTTCATTTTTAACACCTTGATAGCGTTGACGTAAAACCTCTTCAATAATGAGCGCTAAGTCTTGTTTTTCTTGCTCATTCTTAGCTTCATTAAGGTACATAAATACAGTAACGAAGGGTGCTTGACCGTTGGTGGTCATTAAGGTTACAACCTGATATTGTATCATTTGAACGCCCTTGCGAACTTCCGAAAGTAAGCGACCTTCAGTAATTTCACGAAGCTTTTCCTCAGGCAATTCCACACCGGCCGAAGCCATTTCGGCCACAACCTCTTTATAAATCTTTTGACGGCTTACATTAACAAAGGGAGCCAAATGGGTAAGACTTATACTTTGACCGCCATATTGGCAAGAAGCTACCTGCGCAATAATTTGGGTTGCAATATTACAAGCGGTAGAAAAGCTGTGGGGCTTTTCAATTAAAGTTCCGCTGATAACCGTGCCGTTTTGAAGCATATCTTCAAGGTTTACAAGGTCACAGTTGTGCATATGCTGTGCAAAGTAGTCGGCATCGTGGAAGTGGATAAGTCCTCTTTCATGGGCGTCAACAATTTCGGGGTTGAGTAAGATACGCTTTGTAATATCCTTACTAACCTCGCCTGCCATATAGTCACGTTGAACACTGTTAACGGTGGGGTTTTTGTTGCTGTTTTCCTGCTTAACCTCTTCGTTATTGCATTCAATAAGGCTTAAAATTTGCTCGTCGGTAGTGTTGGCCTTACGAACAAGCGCGCGGTTATAACGGTATGTAATATAACGTCTTGCCACGTCAAATGCGCGTTGGTTCATAATTTGGTCTTCTACCATATCTTGTATTTCTTCCACGCTTAAAGAACGGCTAATATTAGCCGCTGCACTTTCGACGTCTTCTGCAATTCTTCTAATTTGAACCTCGGTCATTCTTTGGCTTGGGACAACGCTTTCATTAGCTTTTGTAACCGCAACAACAATTTTTTGCGCGTCAAAGGTTACTTCCGCGCCGCTTCTTTTAATAATTTTCATAATTACACCCTAAAATTCCTTTTTCTTGTTAATGTGTTTTTAAAACACAATATCTTGTAATAGCAAATAGTATTATACCACAAATTATAGAAAATTCAATAGCTTTTTTTACTTTTTTTAAATTTTTTATTTTTTAAATCCGCGCCCTAGAATTTCTCCGGCTTCAGCAACCACAATAAAGGCGTTTTCATCACTTTTGCGGGCATATTTATAAATTTCGTGCACCTCATTTCTTCTAAGTACGCACATAATCATTTTACGTTTATCCCCATTAAAACCGCCTGTAACGTCAATAATTGTCACTCCGCGCTTTATAACAGTCAAAATATCGGACACAATATCTTGTGTTTTATCTGATATAATATAAACTATCTTTCCCTTATCCGCACCATATAGCATAAGGTCCATTATTTTAGCCGAAGCATAAAGCGCAACAATAGAATAAAGGGCGCTTTGAGCATTTTTATAAACCAATGCCGAAAGCATTACAACAAGCGCGTCGATAATAAGCATTATTTTGCCTACACTAAAATGCGGATACCTTAAATTAACAAGCTTTGCCACAATATCAACACCACCCGTGGTGCTGCCGCGAAGCATAATAATACTAATACCAAGTCCTACAAGGCTACCGCCGAAAACCGATGCTAAGATTAAATCAATTTCCATCTTAGGCAATAACACTTCAAACAAATCCAGTATCAGCGAAGAACAAACAGTAGATATTGCAGTTTTTAAAATAAAGCCCTTGCCAAACTTTAAAAGGCCAAGCAAAAGCAATGGCAGGTTTATTACCAAAACTGTTGTGCCCACGGGCAGTGAAAACAAATAATTTAAAACTGTGGCAACACCCGTAACCCCACCTGGAGAAATTTTGTTGCCCGCCAAAAAGCCAATAACGC
This sequence comes from Clostridia bacterium, assembly GCA_017503305.1. Next base: position 3,021 of record JAFVTJ010000167.1, on the reverse strand, counting down.
CAAAGGCATAAATCACACTGCCTATAATGTAAAATAACATATCAAGCAAAAAAGCCTTAATCTTCAAACAAATCACCTAAAATAAAAAGGGTACACATTTAAAGTGTACCCAAAGTGTTGTTCCATATTATATTAAAAAGTTCTTTTGCTCTGTCATTTTGACCCGAAAGGTAAAGAAAACCAAAAAGCGTTTCAAGCCCTGTGGCTGTGTGGTATTCCCCACCGGTTGAATTTTTAGGGGTATTACCTGTGCGAAAATTTCTACCCCTTTTGAAAACCGAAACCTCTTTTTCGGAAAGAACGGTTTCAATAAGCTTATATGCTTCGGCTTGCGCCGTTGCGTTAACCAGTTTTACCGAAAGCTTATGAAGTTCGCCCGAAGGACGATTAACCTCAGCCAAATAGGTGCGAACGTAAAGCCCGTAAACCGCATCCCCCACAAAAGCCAAAACCGAAGGGCTTAGTAAATTTGGATTATCCATAATTTTATTCTGTCCTTTAAAAACAAAATTCGATAAATTTAAGTTTGAAAGAAAATTGTTCACAGTGCCGCTTTGAAGCGAGCGGTGCCGTACTAATTTGTACTGCCCCGAGCAAAAACGGTGCTGTGGGCGATTTTATTCAAACAATTAGTCTACAAAATCAAATTCAACGTCTAATATATTAACCGTGTCGCCTTCGCCGATGCCTGCTTTTTCAAGCGCATCAATAATACCGCATTCGCGAATAACACGCTCAAAATACTGAAGTGATTCGTAATCGTCGGGGTCAACGTTGTTCATAACCTCCATAAGCCATTCGCAATCTTCAACATAGTATACACCGTTATCCACGCGTATCTTAAAGGAGCGCAAATTCTTGGGTGCTTCGTCTAGAGGCTTAGGCTCGGCCTCGTATTTCTTTATAGGCGGCAGCTTTGCAAGCTGGGCCGCGATATAGTTTATAAGCTCTTCCGTACCCTCGGCAATAGCCGCCATAATGGGGAAGAATTTATAACCCTTATCTTCAAAATATTTAGAAACGCGGGCAATTTCTTCGTCATCGGTCAAATCGCACTTGTTACCAACAACAATTTGCGGTTGTTCGCTTAAGGTTTCGGAAAATACCGCTAATTCGTGATTGATTTTTTCGAAATCTTCAATAGGGTCACGGCCCTCACTGCCCGAAATATCCACAACGTGCAAAAGCAAGCGGCAACGCTCAACGTGGCGTAAAAATTCGTGTCCCAAACCTACGCCTTCGCCCGCGCCTTCGATAAGACCAGGGATATCGGCCATAACAAAGGACGAACCCTCGCCCATGCTTACCACGCCCAAAACGGGGGTAAGTGTTGTGAAATGGTAGTTGGCAATTTTCGGCTTTGCTTGGCTTACAACCGAAACCAAGGTAGACTTACCAACGTTCGGGAAGCCTATAAGACCTACGTCTGCCAAAAGCTTTAATTCTAAGGTGACGTCAAGCTCTTCACCTAAAGCGCCACTTTTAGCAAAACGGGGAATTTGGCGTGTAGATGTAGCAAAATGCTGATTACCCCAACCACCATTACCGCCTTTTGCGATAACAACCTCTTCATTATCCGAAATATCGGCAATAATACGGCCTGTTTCGGCATCCTTAACAAGTGTACCAACAGGCACGCTTATTACAAGGTTTTGCGCGCTCTTACCGGTACGGCGTGAAGTACCGCCGTTTTCACCGGGTTCTGCGGAATATTTGCGCTTATAACGAAAATCTGCCAAGGTGGAAAGATTGCTGTCCGCCTTGAAAACAATATCGCCACCCTTGCCGCCGTCACCGCCGTCGGGACCGCCTGCGGCTACGTATTTTTCACGGTGAAACGAAACTGCACCGTCGCCGCCCTTGCCGGCCTTTAAGTGTATTTTTGCAATATCTACAAACATTTAAATTTCCTCTGTTTCCGAAAAATCTTCATTTTCGGCTTCTATAAATAAATTGTAAAGTTCTTTCGCTTTATCATAATCTTCGGGCATTACGTAAAAATCTTCGGGTATAAGCAATGCGCCTGTAACAAACTTCAAATATTCGCCCGAACGCTGTAATCGACTTACAAACTTAATATTATTTTGACTTAAAATATCTTTATAAACACCGGCAAAAGCAGGCAAAATACTTGCTACCTTTTTTAATCCGTTGTCTTTCTTTTCTTCTTTCTTAAAAGGCCACATTATTTTTATTCCTCAAAAAAATAAATCTTCGTCCGAAAATTCAGGCTCGTTTGCCATAAATTCATCATAAAGTTCTTTGGCTTTATCATAATCAGCTTGGTCAACATAAATTTCTTCAGACGCAAAGCTGCCGCCAAAAACCACCCTCATGGTATCCTCTTGCGAATCGGAATAAGGGATTTTATTATCGGTTAAAACGTCCTTAAAAATTTCGGCCGTAACCAAATCTTCAAACACTGCCAATAAAACAGGCTCTATTTTTCTTTCTTCTTCGGAGTTTTCACTTTCACTTTCTTCAACTACGTCCTCATCCACAAGCATTGCGCCGCAAATTGGGCAAAGCTCGGCATTGTCTTCACAAAGCTGATTACACACGTGACAATTTTTCATAAAATTTTCCTCCATTTGAAATAAAAAATAAATCCGAATGCAGTTAAGCATCCGGATTTTTTTAATTATTGCTCAACAGCGTAAATACTAACCTGTTTGCGATCTCTACCTAATCTTTCAAATTTAACCTTACCATCGATAAGGGCAAATAAAGTATCGTCAGAGCCGCGGCCTACGTTATTGCCTGCATGAATGTGGGTACCTCTTTGGCGAACGATAATGTTACCTGCCAAAACGAATTGACCATCAGCGCGCTTTACACCAAGACGCTTGGACTCACTGTCACGGCCGTTCTTTGTAGAACCAACACCCTTTTTATGAGCGAATAACTGAATGTTAATCTTTAACATTGTTTGCACCTCCAAAAATCTTAATATTGTTGCTATATTGTGTGGCAAGCTCTGTAAAGTGAAGCTTTAAGCCTTCAAGCACTGTTATGCTTTGT
>JAFVTJ010000166.1 GCA_017503305.1 Clostridia bacterium | reverse complement strand
TATAAAGCCGTCCTCGTCCTCTTTTGCCATATCGCCCGTAAATAGCCAACCGTCCTTGAGAATCTCGTTAGTAGCTTCAGGGTTTTTATAGTAACATTCCATAACACCGGGACCCTTAACGGCTAATTCACCAATCTCGCCTTGTTTCACGGTGTTACCCTTTTCGTCAACAATCTTAATTTCCCAAAGATAGCCCGCTTTACCGATTGCGCCTACCTTTGCCACGTTTTCAACACCCAAGTGCACACAACCGGGGCCTATAGATTCACTAAGACCGTAGTTAGTATCGTATTGGTGATTCGGGAAGTACTTAAGCCATCTTTTAATAAGGCTTGGGGGTACGGGTTGCGCACCGATGTGCATTAATCTCCACTGGCTAAGTAGGTAATCGTCAAGACTGATTTTGCCCGATTCAACCGCATCGAGTAAATCCTGTGCCCACGGCACTAAAAGCCAAACTATTGTGCACTTTTCTTCGGTAACGGTGCGTAAAATCCATTCTGGCTTAACACCGCGAAGTAAAACTGCCTTGCTACCTGCTAAAAGACTTCCGAACCAGTGCATTTTAGCGCCTGTGTGGTAAAGGGGCGGGATACAAAGGAATACGTCATCCCTTGTTTGCGAATGGTGGTTTTGCTCGGTTCTGCAAGAGGCTATAAGCGCTCTGTGGCGGTGCAAAATAGCCTTAGGAAAGCCTGTTGTACCCGACGAAAAATAAATAGCCGCAAAGTCGTCTTCACAAAGTGCTATAGGAGGTGCCGAAGAAGAACAATAACCGCTTAAAATCTCCCAATTTTCAGCATATTCGGGCACATCCTTACCCACAAAAAGCATTGTTTTAACGGCGGTTAAGTCGTTAACAACACTATCAACACGCTCCAAAAATTCGGGACCGAAAACCAAGCCTTCACAATCGGCCAAATCAAGACAGTACTTAATCTCTTCGCCTGAATAACGGAAATTAAGGGGCACTGCAATACAGCCCGCCTTTAAAATACCAAAGTAAATCGGCAACCATTCGAGCGAGTTCATAAGTAAAATCGCAATCTTAGTGCCACGCTTAATGCCACGGCTTAAAATAAGGTTGGCAAAGCGGTTTGCGCGGCGGTCAAAATCCGCCCAAGTCATCTCTCTGCGGTAGGGCGCGCCGTGATTACTTTCAATAAGGCTTGCCTCTCGCCAGGTTACCGCGCTGTCGCGTTCTTCAGAAGGGTTAACTTCAACTAAAGCCACCTCCGAACCGTAAAGTCGTGCATTTCTTTCCAATAAATCTGTAATTACCATTTCTTCACCTTAAAAGTATATTTTTACAACATAGACACATTTTAGCACTTTAAAGCGATAATGTCAAGCATTATTTTAACACTTTAAAGGATTAAAATGTATTATGCGATGTTGGTTTATTTGTATTTCGTAGGGGACGGCGCCTCGACGTCCCGTTAAGCCACAACGAATCTGCGGTCGGTCGTGGCGCCCGACCCTACAATTCGTCTTGTAGATTTATAAAAGAATTCCGCATTACACATAAAAAAAGCAGAACCCGAAGGTTCTGCCTTTAAATACATTTTAAACTGTGCTTCAAAATTAAGCGAGTTCAACAGTAGCGCCAACTTCAGCAAGCTTAGCCTTAATTTCTTCAGCTTCTTCCTTGCTAGCAGCTTCTTTAATGGTTTTGGGAGCGCCATCAACAACTGCCTTAGCTTCAGCAAGGCCAAGACCGGTGATTTCGCGAACAACCTTAATAACCTTAATCTTTTCAGCGCCAACTTCTTTGAGTACTACGTCAAATTCAGTCTTTTCTTCAACTGCTGCTGCGCCAGCTGCGGGAGCTGCTACTGCTACAGCTGCTGCTGCAGATACGCCAAATTCTTCTTCTACTGCTTTTACGAGTTCAGAAAGTTCTAAAACTGTAAGGGTTTTTAATTCTTCAATCATAGCTGTGATTTTTTCAGATGCCATTTTTATTTCCTCCAAATAATGTTTATTTTTTTAATTATTCTGCTGACTCATTCTTGTCAACAATAGCTTGTACAGCACGTGCGAATGCTGCGATGGGTGCTTGGAAAGCGTTGCAAACAGTTGCGAGAAGCACTTCTCTGCTGGGTAACTTACCGATAGCGTTGATAGTATCAGCGTCAACTACTTCACCGTCTAAGAAACCGGTCTTAACCTTGAAGTTGTCGTGTGCGTCTGCGTATTTGCAAAGGATTCTTGCGGCTGCTGTGTAATCTTCGTTAGAAAGAGCAATAGCAGTTGTGCCTTCAAGTGCAAAAGACATACCTTCAAGGTTTGTTCCTGCGATAGCACGACCTAAGATAGAATTCTTAACTACGAAGTACTCTACACCGTTTTCACGAAGTTCCTTACGAAGAACAGTATCGTCAGCAACTGTTATACCTTTATAGTCAACAACTACACCTGTTACTGCTTTACCTAACTTCTCAGAAAGTTCTGCAACCTGCTTTTGTTTTTGTTCTAAAACCGCTGCGTTGGGCATGCGTTTCACCTCCGTTAATGTAAATAGTGAAAAAATAAATGCTTGCCCAAAGACGACGGACAAGCATAAAAATACAAAGTAAAACTTTAAATTTTTTGCGCTTAACCTCGGTAGGCGTTAAACTTACGGCAAATGCCACCTACTGTCTTTGGATTGCAACAAATGGATTATATACTATTCTTCGCCATTTGTCAAGCATTTTTTAAGTAAAATATTGACTTTTTTTAAGCTGTGTTGTAATATGGATTAGTCGCAAGGCACATATATAAAACACGCCCGTATAGTTCAACGGATAGAATAAGGTCCTCCTAAGACTTAGATGCAGGTTCGATTCCTACTACGGGTGCCAAAATCGGCAAGCTTAAACACAAGCTTGTCGATTTTACTTTTTCACTTTTCACTAATAAATATATACCTTAAATGAACCTTTCAATGTCGATTTTCGTCTATATAAGCGAAACCGGTTTTAATCACTCGCAAAAAAGGAGGTGAGAATATGGATGGATTTGAAAAAATGCTTAAAACAGAAAATTTGGCCGTTGAGCGTTTTGTGAAATTTCGGATAAGCAATAAAACCGATGCGGACGATATTTTACAGGAAGTGTATCTTACCGCATATCAAAAATTCCCACAGCTTAAAAGCAAAGAGGCTTTTAAAGGGTGGCTTTTGAGCATTGCCAGAAACAAGTGCAACGATTATTTCCGCTCCAATTCCAAATTATCGACAGTTTCACTCGACCTGGCACCGCAAAACCAACTAACTTACACTCGATTTGGTTTTGCTGAAAGGAATCCTGTTAGCGAAACGCTAGGCTGGCTTTCACCAAAAGATAGAGAAATATTATCCCTTTATTATTTTAGTGAATTATCTCAAGCAGAAATAGCAAAAAAGCTTCATATTCCAATAGGTACTGTAAAAAGCCGTTTACACACCGCAAAGCAAAATTTCAAAACAAAATATCCATACTCACCAAAATCGAAAGGAGATACCTTTATGAAAAAATTACCCGAAATTATTCCCGAATATACAATAAAAAAATCCCATAAAGCACCCTTCCCTGTTAAATGGGAAGAATTATGGGGATTATTTATAATTCCTAAAATCGGCGAAAAGCTCATCTGGGGCATTTATGAAACCGACACTAAAAAATGCTCCGAATGGGGAGCGATGGAAGTAACAGGCAAAGCGATGGTTCACGAAATTGAGGGTGTGGAAATCAAAGAATGCCGCCACAATCATTTCGGTTTAGGAAAAGATGACAAAGACCATTATTACGTTGCTCAACTTACCGACACCCACTGTCGCTTACTTGCCGAAAACTATGTAAAAGACGGAGTTCGCAAGTATTTAACATTCCTTGATGGCGATGACTTTATTGCCGAATGGGGTTACGGCGAAAACAACTGCGGAAAAGAAACCAATTTGTCAGCAAAGGGTAAAATCACCAAAATCGGTGATAAAATTATTGCAGAAAATACCGACCAGTTATGCGATATTGTTGGAAGATATACCATCACAATAAACGGCAAGGAGTATGATACTGTTAGAGTATTAAGCCTTGATTCATATTACGGCGAATACGTGTGTTGCGAACAATATCTCGATTCTAACGGACGTACTGTTCTTTGGCGCAGATTCAACCGTGACGATTGGAACATTGCCAATTATAAAACAAAATGGAGCGAACGTTTTCCGAACAATGATAAACTTACCGTAAACGGCGAAACCTACGTTCACTGGTATGATTGCATTACTGATTATATATTATAATTTTTTGTATCACTATTGCTACACAATAAAAAAGGGACCGTCTTACTAAGTTAAAAATGCACAAATCATAGGATTAGCAATTGTCACTGGCTCCCTCTGACGAGGGAGCTGTCGAGTGAAACGAGACTGAAGGAGAGATTTTTGTTTTTCGCTTTTTCTCTCCCTCCGTCTTTTTGCTACGCAAAAATCCACCTCCCTCGTCAGAGGGAGGCAGGAATTGTGCTAATTAACTTTATTGAGACAGCCCTTTTTATACTTATTATTCAAACTGTTTATTATTCAAATTTTGGATCAAAGGTTTTGCCGTGGAAGCATACCCAAGAATTACCTTGGTTAACCTCTAAGGGTAAACCGTCGGCGGTGGTAAACTTAAGTCCGCTTGAAGCGCTACCCTTAACCCATTTTATAGGTGTGTAGGTGCCGTTTACACAGTAGTAGCCCTCGCCTTTGGTAAGATCAACACGCTTGTGCTTGCCATCAGGATAATAGGTAATAGAGGTTTCAAGTACGAAAACGTTCTTGAATTTCTCATTTTCGCCTGTGTAATAGTCCTTACGTTCGGTATCACGGAAATACCTTACGTATTTACCGCTCTCGCTATCAAACTTAAATACCGAAGTATACTGCTTTGAGAAAGGCACGGTTACGGTATTTGCCAAATCAGTATAAGTAATTTGGGTATCCTTATCGGCAAATTTTTGCCAGTTGGCATTATTTTCTATTGTGGTTTTATAATTCTTCTTATTAAGCCAACTCCAAATCTTATCGCCATAGCCGTAAAGGGTGTGCTCACTTGCTAAGCCTTGGTTTCTAATTCTAACACCTGCGTTATTTGTATCAAGGGTAAGTCTTTGGGTATCATTCAAATGAGGTCTTGCATAGTTGGGGTCTTGTCCGTGGTGGATATAAATAGCATCGTGACCCATTGACAAATCAATATAAGGATAACGCGCCGAACGCACAGTGCCAATTTTTTCCACCTTGGAAATATCCTTAAACACCGCCATAAGACGAGTAATACCGCCTTCAACCTCGGTTTCGTAGACAATATCAGCCTTTGAAAGACCGGTTTGAACAGGTTGTGCTATGGAGATATTGTTAATCATAATAGCAACAGGACGATAGCTTACAACGTCCTTTTCGGTTATATTTTTTTCACCTGTTAATTCGTTGGTGTAATAAATAATTTCAGGTTCTTTATTAACAGGTTTGCTTTCTTCCGGTGCCGAGCTTGATACATCACCTTGTGTTTTACAACCCACAAGTGTTAAAAAGGTTAAGCACAAAAGCAAAGCCATAATTTTTTTATACATTGTATTTGCCTCCAAAAATGGTAAATTAACAGATATACTATACTACATTTTCCAGCATTTTTCAACAAGAAAATTTAAACATATTAGTAATCATAACTACCGGCCGTGCCGGTAGTATGCACTGCCCCCTTAGGGCATAAGACCGGCCGAGCCTATAGGCTCGTCGAAAGGTTTGCCAACCGCAACACTTTCACCGGCTGCCCCTAAAGGGGCATTTTTTTATTTGCCT
>JAFVTJ010000165.1 GCA_017503305.1 Clostridia bacterium | reverse complement strand
TCATATTTTTCAATCGGCGGCTCATCCTTAACACCCAAAATAAAGCCGATTAAAAAGCTTGTAAATCCAATAAAAACAGCCGTTAAAAGATTCATTAATCCCATCCTCCGTTAAAATCGTTTGTAGTAATCTCACTTGAAGTCATCCGCCTTTTAGCATTTGCTTGAGGCTTGAAAAATTTTACGTCCTCAAAAGCATAACGCATGGCATCGCACAAATGATTTTCACTATCCTTTGGCAGCTTCATACCATTTTCACTACGCTTATCGTCATAAACGTAGGAGGAAAGCTCCCTTATCATATTTACACAGGCGGGATTCACAACAATTTGGTATTCACAAATAGCCGCAATACCGTTTAAAATGCTATCCCTGCCCTTAACCGAAGGTGTAATTCGGCTAATGCCAAGGCGCCTTAAATCATCGTTAGACTTTGGCTCGGCGCAATCGGCCCGTATGCGTTCCTTTGCAAAGCCCAAAGCCTTAATTTGCTCGGCTATATCGCAGTTAAGCATACGTTTTTTATAAAATTCCTTGTAAATATAAATTTGTTTTTTAATGGGGTTTGCCATAAAGGCAACAAATGCCGTGGGGTCGTTTGTATAGCCGTAGTCAAGCCCAAAAAAGCTTTTCCACATATACTCTTCTTCACTTGGTACGTGAATTTCTCCCACCGACCAATTTTCAAATACCAGTCCTTCGGAAATACCCCAATTCCCAAGACCTGCGACCTCGTACTTTCGCCTGTTTTTTTGCTTCATTCGTTCAAAGATGAGTCGGTCAGTTTCATCCAAAAACTCATTGCACAAATAGTTAGTTGAAAATGTTTTCACATTAGGCGAAGCTACGTCAAAAAAGCGTTTTTTAAGCCAGTGTGTTTCACTCCACGGGTTAAAGGTTATTGTTGTTTGCTTGTAAAGCGGCTTTGGCACCTTTCCCCTTGGCACCGAAAGGTCCAATTTGTCAAAGTCAGCTTCATTTGCAATTTCAAAGGCTTCTTCTATCCAAACGTAGTTTAAATAGCCCTTTGAAACCGTGGTTGAAGCCAATTTAAGCACGTCGTCAAATCCACGGAAAATAATTTTTTGCCCTGTCGGCTTGTAAACCATCTCCATAGGACTTACGGTATTGCTCCAATACTTACTGACGCCCAACCTTTCCTGTGCCCATTTAAGCTGTGCAAAGGTGCTGTCGCGGTGGGTGTTCATTACCTGCCTTACAACAAGCAAGTTGCTTTCCTTTTCTTTCATTAATCTGAAAATAAAGTTAAGCGCCGTGGTGGCCGATTTTTTAGAACCCTTGCCGCCCTTTAAAACGCGGTAACGCTTTTTGCAGTTCCAAAATTCTTCGTAACCTTGTCCGACAATTGCCGAAATTTTAATCTCGGATGTCGTCAACAATCATCACCGCCTTTAAGCCCTCGGGCTTTTCATCGGTTTTTTCGCTAACGATAGAACGAAGTTCCTTTATAGCTGAAAGATCACCCGCAGCCGCTTTTTTGTAAAGTGCAATCATAACAGCAGTTTTTCTTGTGGGGTTTTTAACGTTAAACCCTTCTTCTTTTAAAGAAAGTGCCTCTTCTGCTGGTAGCTTTTCATTAAGCAGGGCCTTTAGGGTGTTATAAAGTAACTTGTCATTTTCTCGCATAGCGTTTCCTCCTTCAGCGTTTTCAATTATAACCAAATCTAAACCGACATACGCCGACATCTTTTTTCTGCAAATAAAAAAACTCCTGCATAGCAGGAGTTTTTATTTATTCTTTTTTAGTTATCTTTCAAATCATCCGACAAAATCTGAAAGCCACCCTCAAAATTATTCTCACTTTCGGGTATTTTAATATCTGTCATAGTGTCAAGCAGAGATTCGCTCTTTTCAGTTATAACCTCCACGTCAAACATCTCATCGGTTTCTAGTTTTTTCCATTCCTTCAAAAGCTTTTCCCCTTCGGGATAGCGGTTGTCAGAAGGACGCTTTTTGTTGTAAATTACAAAAATTAAAATATAAACCAAGAATACTGCAGCTGAAATTGCGGTAATTTTCAAACCATCGATAAGGCCCGGTGTTGTGTAAGTAAAGCTGATTTCACTCGTACCTGCCGGTACTTTAACTGCCATAAAGCCAACGTTTACCTTTTCAATTTCACATTCCTTTCCGTTAACGGTAGCGCTCCAACCCTCATCATAAGGAATTGAGAAAAATACCAGATTTTCCCTATCGCGCTCAACTGTAGCGGTAAAGCCTCTACTATTGGTTTCAAAGGATATTGCAGCGGTTTGGCGTAGCTTTGCACAATCATTTGACAAGCTTTCATAATCGAAGTATATGCTCGCCTCTTCATCGGCAGGATTATACTCCCTTAAAAGTTGCTCAAAATCCTTTAAAATGTGCTTATATTTTTCAATTTGCTCATCACTTAAAAGAATAGCTTTAAGCATAAGCTCGGCGCGGCTTTCGTCGCGATATTCCTCATAAAACTGTTGGTTTACATAATAATCATAAGAAAAACCGTAAGGAATATAATTTTCATTTTCATAAATGTAATATCCGCTTTGGGTGCCAATGTAATTATAGCCATACATTGCGGGTTCCTTTGTTTCAACGTTGACAAAATCATCCCCGTCAATGCGGTTAACAAGATATTTTACCGAAAGCAAAGGTCTAATAGCAAAATAATCCGTTTCGGGTCGGCTTGCCACACTACGCTCAACACCAATAGAATCATAAAATTCCATAACCGAAGCCGGAACAATAGAATGGAAAGCATTTATGCCCGAATAATTTAAAAACATAGCGGTATTATCTACACAGTCGTAAGCATCTATACGGAAGTTGGTATCATCATCAAAATCAACATCGCCTTCAATAAGGCTATCCACCACAACGTTTTTAATATCGTAAGAATGGCTTCTGCCGCTAGCGATAAATACGTTACCGTAGATTATTGAAATTATGCAAACACAAACAACACTTGCGGTATAGAAGGCTTTGCGGTTGTTTTCCCATATTTTTAAAAGCATACCCAAAATTATAAGGCTTACAAACGCAATAACGCAGGCCACAACAAACCTTAAAATAAAGGTATATTCATCTTCTCCATCCATTGTGTGAAGACCCCAAATAAGCTTGCCCTCGCCATCTCTTTGTGGGAAAAGGCCTATCACAAGCGAAACCGCTAAGGTTATACCCAAAACCCATTTGTAGCCGTAAGACCAGTTAACCGTTTTTTCTTCGGTAAGCAAAACGGTAGCGAGGCACATAAGCAGTATAGGCATATAATACCAACGGGCATAATAAGAGGAATTAAATGCATAAAAAGCACTGTTTAAAATCGGCACTAACGCCATAAAAATACAAATACCAATAACGCGCTTTAGCCAACTACCCGTTTTTTCTTTAAACCACACGAAAACGCCCACCATACTAAACATGGGCAACCAACCGCCAAGTGAAGACCACTTAACCTCGGCACCGGGGAAAAATACCGGACGTGCGGGAATATCAGGCGGGAAAAAGAAGCATTGCAAAATGTTAGCGTAAATTTGCTCCTTGCCATACATAATGCCGTCCCAACCGAGCAATATTTCGGACAAGCGCGAATTACCTGTAATCGCCATTATTGAGGGCAATAAAATAAACGCTGAAAGCGCAAGACCTAAAACGGCCTCGAAAATAATTATTAAAAAGCGTGAAAGCTTTACCTCTATAGCACCTGAAAATAGCCTTACAAAGAAGTATATAACCACAAAAACTACCATTCCAAAAAAGAAAAAGTAGTTAGTAACGGCACAAGCGCAAACCATTAAAGCAAAAACACAGCGTCGGTTTTCGGTTATAAGCATTTCAAAGGCCAAAAGCAAAAGCGGGAAAAAGATTATCGCCTCGTGAAAGTGGTTGAAAAAGATATTATAAACCGAAAAGCCCGAAAAAGCATATAAAAGGCCGCCCAATTGCGCCGCTTCGGGTGTTCTTGTAAAACGCCTTATATAAAGATAAGCCGTAAGTGCGGCACAAGCAAATTTTAAAATAAGCAAGGGCCCCATTAAATAAGGCACAAAGCTGTTGGGAAAAGGTATTGTAAGCCAAAAGAACGGACTTCCCAAAAGGTAAAAACTGTATGAACCAATAAAATTAGCACCAAGGTCGGTACCAAAGTCCCAAAAAATATTACCCTGCCTTACGGCCTCGTGGCAACGCTGATAAAAAGGAATCTGCTGCACGTTAAAATCGCCATAAAAGGTAAAATAGCCTTCGGTCATAATCATATACGGCACAAAAAGGCACATAGCAGTAACAAGCGCTATTAAAAAAGTTGATAGCGCTTTTTCTTTTTTTGGCGTTAGGGTTTTACCCTTCAAATAGGAAAAATCCATCTTTCATACCTCGTA
>JAFVTJ010000164.1 GCA_017503305.1 Clostridia bacterium | reverse complement strand
TTTATCGGGCCAGGTAAGCTCGATAATACGCTTTAATCCCTTTGTTGAACCAACGCAGTCGCCATCGTTGCGAATGTGGCGAAAAATCATAATAGTATCGTATTCTTTAATTTTAGCTAAGATTTGTTCCTTTATTACTTTATTCATTTGCCTCTCCCTGAAGTAAATCTAAATCGTTTAGCATTTGCATTGCAGTTTCCTTATCAGGCACGGTAGCACCGCTTGCCTTTTGGTGACCGCCACCGCCGTATTTAACGGCAACAGGGTTAATATTATATCGGCTTGAACGCAGCTCACACAAAACGCCACTTTCACCCTCGGTAAAGGTTACCCAAATATCCACGCCCTTAATATCAGCCATAGTTGCAACCATACCGCGTGAAATTGAAAATTCACTGCTTTTAAGCTGTGCCATTTCTTCGCGGGTAGTGTAAATATAGGCAACGTTATTAGGTGTAAATTTAATTTTTAAGGTAAACTGCGCCTTTAAAAGCTTGTTAGAGAAATCATCCGAATATAAGGGTCTAAAAATTTCGTTAGTGTCAAAGCCGGTATCCATTAACGCCGCCGCTAAACGGTGGGTTCGTGCATTGGTGCCGTCATAACGGAAACGGCCCGAATCGGTAATCATACCCGTATACAAAGCGCTTGCCGCGGCTTTATTGAGCCTTAAGCCACTTTGTACCGCAAAATCGGTAATCATACCACAGCAGCTTTCAAAACTGGTGTCCACTACCTCTACATCGGTAAAGGTTTCACAATAAATATGGTGATCTATTCTAACAGTTTTTGCGGCCTTTGTATAACGGTCGTCACTTATTAGGTGCGCCGCCGCCGAATCCAAAAGAATTGCAAGCGCACCTTCGTATTCGCAGTCTTCAATTTCATCCATTTGTGAATTGGGCATAAAGCTAAAATAGTTGTTACTGTCCCCTACCACGTAAACTGTTTTTTCGGGGTAGTTTTCTAGAATAATATTCTTAAGCCCAATTTGGCTACCATAAGCATCGCCATCGGGTTTACTGTGCCTATGTATTATTATTTTGTTATATTCCTCTATACAAGCTAAAACTTGTTTCCACATATTATTTTTCCTTTTTGTCTTGTTTAATTAAAATACGGATGGCTTCTATTGCCGTTTTAATTGCCGCCGAGGTATCCTCCTTGCGTTCTTTCGGCATTGCGGTTTTTGCCGCTTCCTGATTCCACACACAGTGGAACACCGCGCCCGAGCGCAATTTTCTTGCGGCGCTTACTATAAAGAGTGCTGCACCCTCCATTTCGGAAGCTAGGCAGCCGCCTCTTTTCCAGGCCTCCCACTTGGCTAGCAATTCGCTTGAAATAGGCATACTTTCGGGCGAGTGTTGACCATAAAAACTATCCTTAGCTTGTACAACGCCCACGTGATTGGGATAACCCAAATTTTGTGCAGCATTATAAAGTGCGCTTGTTACCTTAAAATCGGCCACAGCAGGAAACTCAATCGGTAAATATTCACGGCTGGTGCCGTCTTGACGGATAGCACCAGTTGCTATAATTACGTCACCGGGCTCTATTTCGGGTTGCATACCACCGCAGGTACCCACGCGTATAAAGGTATCTACGCCAATTTTTGCCAATTCTTCTACACAAATTGCGCAAGAGGGTCCGCCAATGCCTGTTGATACCACAAGCACCCTTTCGCCGTCAAGATAACCTAAATAGGAGTTATATTCGCGGTTGCAACCAACCTGCTTTGCATTATCTAAATATGCGGCAATTTTTTCAACTCTGCCGGGGTCACCCGGAATAATAGCATATTTAGCGGCGTGCTCTTCTGAAAGATGAATATGATATTGCATAACTACTCTCCGTTAGATAAATTTTTCTCATCAAAGCTTAAGGGCAAAAGCTGTGAAAGGGTAAAGACTTCAAAATTTTCTCGGTCCTTTGCCACTAAAACTTCAAAATCGCGATCGCAAAATTCGTCCATAACCTGACGGCAAACACCGCACGGCATAAACATATTGGTCACAACGCCTTCTACACCGCCAACAATAGCGATTTTTGCAAATTCTCTTTCGCCTTCGCTTATAGCCTTAAAAAAAGCGGTTCTTTCAGCACAGTTTGTAGCGCCGTAGGAAGCATTTTCCACGTTACAGCCTGTGTAAACCTTGCCATCACGAGTTAAAAGCGCCGCTCCCACCTTGCAGTGAGAATAAGGCGAATAAGCCTTTCCCATAGCTTCAAAAGCTGCTTTTACTAAGTCTTTATTGTTCATTTTAAAATCTCCGTCAACATAGTTTTGTTTTCATTTCCGCCATCTAAAAGATAATGACAAACAATTTGCGCTATATTGTAAAAACCATCCCTTGTGCCAAGATTTTTTGGGGTTATTTTATTGCCATAAAGAATAAGCGGAACGTATTCTCTTGTATGGTCGGTGGTGGTCGGATACGCGGGGTCACAGCCGTGGTCGGCGGTTATCATTAAAATATCATCCTCGCGCAAGAGGGGTAAAAACTCACTAAGCCAACTGTCAAACTCGCTTAAAGCGTTGGCATAACCGTCAATATCCCTGCGGTGACCGTAAAGCATATCAAAATCAACCAAATTGGTAAAGCACAAGCCCTCAAAATCGCGCTTGGCATATTCCAAGGTTTTTTGCATGCCATCCGCATTGCCGGAGGTATAAACGTGCTCACTAATACCCTGCCCTGCAAAAATATCATAAATTTTGCCAACCGCAATGGTACTAAGTCCCATCACCTGCAACGCATCGAGCATAGTTTTCATTGGTGGCTCAAGGGAGTAATCGTGTCTGTTAGAGGTTCTCAGATAGTTACCGCTCTCACCCTTAAAGGGACGGGCAATAACCCTGCCAACACCGTGCTCACCACGGAGCACTTCTCGTGCGATTTTGCAGTAGCTATATAACTCGTCTAATGGCACAACGTCCTCGTGTGCGGCAATTTGGAAAACACTATCCGCCGAGGTGTAAACAATAAGGGCGCCTGTTTTAACGTGTTCATCGCCGTAATCATTTATAACGGCAGTGCCCGAATAAGGCTTGTTGCAAATAACCTCACGACCTGTGCGACGAGAAAACTCGTCAAGCACCTCTTTTGGAAAACCGTCGGGATAAGTAGGCAACGGTTTATTTGACACAATACCCGCAATTTCCCAATGGCCTATTGTGGTATCCTTGCCCGCCGACAGTTCTTTTAAACGGCAATACGCCGCCAAGGGCTTTTCTTCTTTGCTGCCGCAATTAACGCCATCAATATTAAAAAGCCCCATTTTTTTAAGGTTTTCTATTTTAAATTTTTCGGATTTTGATATAGACAAAATCGTATTTACCCCAACGTCGCCATAATCGGCACTGTCGGGCATGGCACCTATACCAAAGCTGTCAAGTACAATTAAAAATACTCTTTTCATATTAGTTTTTAGCCTCTATTAAAGGTAATTTTTCATATTCTACCGCACAGTCGAGTGCAAGTTCCATCATTTGTGTAAAGGTCTGCTCGCGGTCTTTAGCATCAAGCGCGGTAAAGGGCGGATAAAGTATATCCGAAATGGTGCAAATAGCTAATGCGCGCATACCTAGGCGCATTGCGGTGCAATAAAGCGCAGCGGCTTCCATTTCTACCGCCAAGCAACCAACCTTGCCCCAATTTGCCGAAGGGAAGGAATCGTCGTAGAAGGTGTCGGAAGAATATAAGTTGCCAATGTGAACGTTAAGAGCGTTCTTGTCGGCAATATTTTTAGCGGTGCTTAAAAGGTCGTAATCGCAAATAGGGGCAATGGTGCCGTTCATATTGTATTGATGCGGGAAGTTAGAATTTGTGCAAGCACCCATGCCAATAACAATATCTCTAACCTTAACCTTTTCGTTAATTGCCCCTGCTGAGCCTACACGGATAATATTTTGCACACCAAAAAACTTATAAAGCTCGTACGAATAAATACCAATAGAGGGCATACCCATACCGCTTGCCATAACCGATACCTTAACACCCTTGTAATAGCCTGTGTAGCCGTTAACACCACGCACACCGTTTACTAAAACGGCATCGGTTAAAAAGTTATCGGCAATATATTTTGCACGCAAGGGGTCGCCCGGCATAAGCACGGTTTTGCCAAAGCCTAAATCATTTTTTAAATCAATATAAGGACTCTTGATTGTCATGTTCTTCAACTTTATCTTTTGCTTTTACTATTTTT